>DRGF01000031.1 GCA_011050175.1 Thermococcus sp.
ACTCGTGGGAGGCCGTCGCGGCGGCGGTCGAGAGGGTGTACTCCTCGGTGAGTGGACAACGTTTTTAACGACCTCATCTCTGTGAAGGCTGAGGGGTGAGAGCATGACGATAGTAATCAATATGCGAGACAGAGTGGACGAGAGGGGTATAAAGATAGCCGCGAGGCTTATACTGGAGGGGAAGCTTGTTGCGTTCCCAACTGAAACCGTTTACGGCCTGGGTGCGGATGCCCTGAACGCTCGAGCCGTGAGGAGGATATTTAAGGCCAAGGGCAGACCGGCGGACAACCCGCTTATTATCCATATAGCCGATTTCAGCGACCTGAGCCGGGTCGCGAGGGACATACCAAAGGAGGCGAGACTCCTCGCGGAGAGGTTCTGGCCAGGCCCCCTGACGATGGTTCTGCCGAGGAAAGAGGACGTCCCGGACGTCACCACAGGCGGCCTCGACACCGTGGCGGTTAGAATGCCCGCCCATCCCATAGCGCTCGCGCTTATAAGGGCCAGCACACCGGTAGCGGCCCCCTCGGCGAACATAAGCGGGAAACCAAGCCCCACCCTGGCAGAGCACGTCATAGACGACTTCTACGGCAGGATAGAGTGCATAATTGACGGCGGGGAAACCAATATCGGAGTAGAGTCCACGGTGATAGACCTCAGTTCGGAGAGGCCAACCCTGCTGAGGCCCGGCGGGCTTCCGCTGGAGGAGATCGAGAAGGTCATCGGAGGGGTTGAGATACATCCCGCGGTAAGGGGCAAGCTCGTCGATGTTGCCCGCTCCCCCGGAATGAAATACAAGCACTACTCCCCGAACGCCCAGGTCATAGTTGTCGAAGGAAAAAGGGAGAACGTCAGGAGAAAGATAGAGGAGCTCGTTGACGGGTACCGGAAAGAAGGGCTGCGGGTCGGGGTTATGGCCACAGAACAATACGATGCAGACGAGTTCTTCCACCTCGGAACGAGCGAGGAGGAAGTCGCCAGGAATCTGTTCAAAGCATTAAGGTGGCTCGACAAGAGGGGAGTTGACATCATAATCGCGGAGGGGATAGGAGAGAGGGGCCTGGGCTTTGCCGTGATGAATAGACTAAGGAAGGCAGCAGGGTACAGGGTAGTTCAGGCATAGACAATGCTTAAATATCCAAAGAACCAACATCCAGGCAGATATGGGGGACTTGAATCAGGCGGGGGGAGAACTTTGATTGGTAGCGCGAGGCTGGAGGACCCAGTAAGCCTTGAAGAGCTTGCCATTAAAAAAATCAACGGGGGCCAGGTGAAAGAGGGACTAAAACTTATACTGCGTGCCGCGAAGGGCTATGAGGAGGTAGGGAGGATTGAGGACGCGGCCAGGCTCTATAAATACCTCGGCTATGCTGTTTTAGAGAGAACTAACTCTGTTGAGAAGGCCCGGCCCTCTCTTCTGAAGAGCGCCTACCTCCATCTTGACCTTATAGACGGCGAAATATCCAAGCTCGAGATTGATATCAACGCCCTCGATGAGTACTGCTTCAGTGTCCTCGAAATTTTCGCCATACTAAACGACCACAAGAGCCTGGAGAAGTACGCCGAAGAGTTCGCCAGAATCTACGAGGACCTGGGGAATTCATACAGGGACAACGAGGACATTGACATGGCTATTCAGGTCTACGAATCCGCCCACAGGTATTACAAACTGGCCAACAACGTCGAGGCGTGCAAGAAGATAGCCGAGACCCTGATAACGCTCTACGGCCAGGTGGCGGAAAGCGGGCTGGAAGGTGGGGATATCCAGAATGCGGCGGAAGCGTTCTACCGCCTCGCGAGCTTTACACGGGTGCTGTTCGGCTACAGTATACATTTCATCGAGATGATGGACACCTCCGCCAAGAATTTCGAGAAGGCAAGCAAGATAGCGTACTCGAACGGTGATCTGGACGACACCACCACACTCCTCGTCAGGGCCCAGTACGCGTACCTGCTGGCGAGAAACTTCAACAGGGCCAAACTAATCGGCCTCAATACCGCCAGAATGCTCTACCAGGTCATAAGTGCCCACCGCTCCGAGGGCGACGATGAGATGGCCACGGAAAAACTCCTGGAGTTGACGGAGGTCTTGATAGGCGTAGGAAAGCTCGACGAGGCTATGGAGACATATAAAAGCGCCCTTGAGGGCAAGAGCAACATAGAGTTCAGAGTGCGCGTGAGGCTGGCCGCGCTCAAGTGGTTCGCCGCGCTGAACAGTCGCGAAGATGTACTGGAGGACATCGAGAACATAGAGTACTACGCAGGGAGAAGAAAGTATCTGAAGGCCCTGGAGCTGGCGGAGAACGCCATGAAAAGAGAGGGACTCATTGAGACCCTGGAGAAGATCCACGCGGCCGAAGGAGTCTATCGTTAACTCCCAAAATAGAATTGTAAGTAGTCAGAGAAGTAAAAAGAAGTCAGGACTTAACCTCAACCCTCGGGAGGGGAATGTGGTAGGGCAGGCGCATCTCCTTTGAAAGGAGCATCAGTATCGGGGAGACTTCCTTGGTTATGAAGTTGACGACCTCTGCAAAGGTTATCGGGTCTATTTTCTTGTCTTCCTCCCACTGGTTGAGAATCTCGTCTATCTTCTCCTTCTGCGGCGGGAGGTATAGTATGGCTCCCTCTATTGCACCCTCCGCAATCGTGGGGTTGTAACCTATCTCGTACCTGAAGAGTATCTCAATACCGTTCATCTTGCCGGTGGGGGTCCTTATCTCACCGAGGCGCATCTCCTTGATCTTCGGGGAGAGCCTGACCTCTATCTGACCACCGGGGACACCGGGAGCTTTCTTCTCTATCTCAACCTTGGTTATGTTGAATCCCATCACTGGCATTTCTTTCACCATCCCAAATTTTTTGACTAATATAAGACGCTATCGGTAGGCCTTTAAACGTTCCGGTCGAGCTTTAGTTCGATGCCGAGAGAAAAGGTGATTAGGGTCTGGGACGAGAGGGAAGTGGTCTATACGCCAAAGAGATGGCGCTACCTCTGGGAGAAGAGGGAGAAAGCGCTGAGGATAATGGAGCGCCTGAGCCAGTTCGACCCCCAGCTCTACGGCAGCGTCGCCAGGGGAGACGTAAGGCGGGACAGCGATATAGACATATTCATACCCTACCGCGTGCCGGGATACCTCATAGAGCTCGCCCTTGAGGGGCTGGTGAGCAGAAGGAAGATAGTCATGGCGACCCCCTGGCACCTAATCAAAGGTGTCATTGAGATAGACGAGGAGACGACCGTCACGTTTCCCCTGATCGACCCTACCGACAGGGAGCTCGAGTTCTATCGGTGGGGTGGGGCGCTTGATTTATGGGGCGTTAAAACGAAGGAGCGCGTCCCCGGGGTGAACAAGAAGCTCATCCTAATAATCCCAACCGAAAAGGGCCACATCGAGAGGGAAGTCGTCGGGAGAGAGAGCGAGGTGGCAAAAATCCTCGGCGTGAGTGTGGATATCGTTATCGAGCGCGTCCACGTTCTGACGAGAAGGGACAGCATCGGGAGAACCGGAATCTACATCAACGAGGAAGTCCCCGACTGGATGAGCTTCGAGGAGGCCCTGAAAATCATCGCCGACCGCGACCCGAACGTCAGGAAAAAGGTCAGGGAGCGCGGGGGAATATGAGAGAAAAGGGCATCAGCCCTGGCAACACTTCTCCTTCATGTGGGCAGGCAGTATCTCCTTGAAGCCGGTGTACTTCCAGAGGGCCTTCGGGAGCTTGACAACGCCCTCCTCGGTCTGGTGGTTCTCAAGTATGGCAACGATGGCCCTTGAGGTGGCTATGGCCGTCGAGTTGAGCGTGTGCACGAAGCGGGGCTTCTCGTGGGTCTTGTCGCGGAAGCGGATGTTGAGCCTCCTCGCCTGCCACTCGGTACAGTTGCTGGCAGAGACAACCTCTCTGAACTTGCCCTGGCCTGCCATCCAGGCCTCGATGTCGTACTTCTTGGCGGCAACGTATCCAAGGTCACCCGTACAGATGTTGACAACCCTGTACGGTATCTCAAGCTCCTGGAATATCTCCTCCGCGTTGGCTATGAGCTTCTCGTGCCATTCCCAGCTCTCCTCGGGCCTCGAGTAAATGAACTGCTCAACCTTGTGGAACTGGTGGACGCGGAAGATTCCCTTCGTGTCCTTTCCGGCGGTTCCGGCCTCCTTCCTGAAGCACGGGCTCACTCCAACGTAGAGCAGCGGGAGGTCTTTTCCATCCAGTATCTCGTTGGCGTGCATTCCGGCGAGCGGGTGCTCCGCCGTCGGGATGAGGTAGAGGTCCTCACCTTCAATCTTGTAGATGACGTCCTCGAAGTCACCGAAGCTCGTGACACCCTCCTCCACAAAGCGCCTGACCATGTAGGGCGGAATGACCGGGACAAAGCCCTTCTCAATGAGCTTGTCGAGGGCGAAGCGGACCAGCGCCAGGTCAAGTATGGCCAGCTCGTTCATGAGGTAGTAGAAGCGCGCACCGCTCACCTTCGCGGCCCTCTCAAGGTCGGCTCCCCTTAAAAGCTCAAGCATGTCAACGTGGAGCTTCGGCCTCCAGTCGAGGACTTCATACTCCATCTTTCCAAGGCTCTGCTCCTTAAAGCTCTCAAGGAAACCTTCCCAGACCCTTGCCTTGCCCCAGAACCTGATTGGGACGTTCTCGCTGTCGTCCTTGCCGACCGGGACGCTCTCGTGGGTGATGTTCGGCAGGCGCCAGAGGTAGTAGTCGATTTTCTTTTTCAACTCCTCAACTTCCCTCTCGAGCTCCTCGATCTGCTTCACTATCTCGTTGCTTTTAGCCAGCAGATCATCTATCGGCTCTCCGGCCTTCTTGCGCTTGCCTATCTGGACGGCAAGCTGGTTGCGCTCCTTCCTGAGCTGGTTGATTTTCCTCAGGTTCTCACGCCACCTGGCATCGAGCTCCAGAATCTCGTCTATCCACTTGAGCTTCTCTATCTCTCCGCGCTTTATGAGGTCCCCTTTGACGATATCGGGGTTTTCACGAATGAGCTTTATGTCCAGCATCGTTTTCCACCTGAGGAAAGAAAGGTGAAGGAGTTTAAAAAAGGTTTTGATAGGGGATTTGGAAGGACGACGAACTCAGCCGAAGAATGTCACTTCCACTTCTTCCCCCGCTTCCAGTATCTCAACGTTCTCAGGAACCTCGATGAAGCCGTCGGCATCCACGAAGCTCGTTACCGCTCCGCTTCCCTTGAGTATGGGAACCGCTTTTTCGCCCTCCACCTTAACGGGAAGGAACTGCCTCCTGCCCTTAACGGAGAAGACCTTGTGGGCGAGAACCTTTCTGACCTTTCTAACCTCGTCCTCCCTTCCGAGGAGCCTTCTCAGGAGCGGTGCAACGAGCAGGGTAAAGTTGGTGAGACAGCTGGTCGGGTATCCCGGCAGGCCAAAGACGGGCTTTCCGTTAATCAGGCCGATTATCGTCGGCTTTCCTGGCTGTATAGCTATGCCGTGGATCTTCACCTCGCCGAGTTCTTCTATTATCGAACTGGTCAAATCCCTTATCCCTCCGCTTGCGCCACCGCTGAGGATCACCACGTCGCAACACTCAACGCCATTCTCGATGAGTGCCTTGAGGCTCTCGCGGTCGTCCCTGGCTATGCCGAGAAAGATAGCCTCGCCGCCGAGCTCCCTGACCGCGTCGACTATTGCGCGGCCGTTGATATCGTATATCTGACCGTATCTCAGCTCACTCCCCGGGAGAACCACCTCATTGCCGGTGCTTATAACCGCCACCCGAGGCTTCCTGAAGACCGGAACCTCAGCAACTCCTATAGCCGAGAGGAGTGCCGTGTCCTTGAAAGTCAGCCTCGTTCCGCGTTTGAGAAGGGTCTTTCCTCGGGGGATGTCAGTCCCGGCCTTCATGACGCCGAGACCGGGGTAGGCAGGCTTGTAGATGACCACATCGTCTCCTTCCCTCTCCACGTCCTCGAACTGTATGACGGCGTCCGCACCCTTCGGCAGCGGTGCGCCCGTGGATATGTAAACGCTCTCACCGGGCTTGAGCTCCACGGTTGGAGTGTCTCCGGCGTTTATCTCACCGATTACTTTCAGCCTGACCGGCTCGCTTTCGCTCGCCATGAACGTGTCTTTGGCCCTTACTGCGTAGCCGTCAACAGTGGCGCGGTCAAAGGGCGGGACGTCTATCGGTGATGTTATGTCCTCGGCCAAAACCCTGCCAAGGGCCCCGTCCAGTGGGACTCTCTCGACTTCCTGCTCAAGAGGAAACGATTCAATAACTTCCAGGGCTTTCTCAAGCGGGACGACCTTCAGGAACGCCATTCTACCACCAAGGGAAAAGAAAAGTATCGACGTATAAATGGGTTGCGTAAGCGGAAGTGTTTACCACTCGTCCTCCTCTTCCCAGTCTTCTTCCTCCCACTCCTCCCAGTCCTCGTCGAACTCGTCCTCCTCAAGCTCCCACTCCGCTTCTTCCTCGAAAAGCTCTTCCTCTTCGAACTCCTCGATCTTCTTCTTTTTCTTAGGAGGCTGCATCCCGATCCCCCTTTCTACCTGGCGATAATGGCTTATAAACTTTTTTCCACCAATTTAAAGCCTTTCGTAGCCAGATTCTGTGATCCAGCCTTCTAGAAAGGTTTTTAATTGATGCAACGAAGTGAAAATCATGAGAGTAGCCATCGTAACGAGCGACGCCCGCGTTTACTATCTGGCGACAAAGGTGCTGAAGGAATATCATATACCCTTCCACAGCATCCGCGTAGGGGACAGAATACCCTTCGATGTCGAAGTCGTCCTGACGAGTGAGGGGGACTATGATAAAATAGATTTTCCCGTCAAAATCATCGTGAGAAACGAGAACTTTATAGACGAGCTCCTCGCCAAGCTCGAGGGGAGGGAGAGGTTTAAAAGGATTTACATAGCCATAGACCCCGGTGAAAGGCCCGGCCTGAGCGTCGTAGCCGATAACCGCGTGATAGAGGTCCACCACCTGAAGAGCCCGAGGGACGTTGAAATAATCCTTGACCTGCTGGAGAAGTATCCGTCCGCTAAAATCAAGATAGGACACGGGGCCAAAAGGCAGAGGGTTCTCATGCTGAAGGCCCTCGCCAACCTGTTAGGATACGATTATCCAATCATCGTCGTGAACGAGTCAAGAACGACCCCCAAGGTCGGTGGGATAGACGTCTCGCAGGTTCAGGACATCGTGGCGGCCATAAACATAGGCCTGCGCGAGGGCAGGGAAGTGCCGATAGGGGAACTCATCGAAGTGAAGGAACCCACCAAGCGTGAGATTGAGGACATAAAGAGACGGAGCCGCGAGCTGAGCGGAAACATCACGATATCCTCTAAGCTCGCCCGCGAGGTGGCCCTGGGCAACCTGACGCTGGATGAGGCGATAGACAGGCAAAAGAAGAGGAGGCGGTCAAGATGATTTTTGGTAGGGATGAGGAAAGGCATGAGAAGATAAAGCTCCGCGTTGCGGAGGCCCTTAAGAGAGACGTCGGAAGGGGAATAGTCAGGTTCGACAGGAAGTACCAGAAGCAGCTTGGTGTCGAGCCCGGAGATATAGTTGAACTGACCGGGGAGAGAACCACGGCCGCAATAGTGGCCAACCCCCACCCCGACGACAGGGGCCTGGACATCGCCAGAATGGACGGGTACATCAGGAGGAACGCCGGGGTGAGCATAGGGGACTACGTCACCATCTCCAAGGCGGAGGTGCAGGAGGCCAAGAAGGTCGTCCTGGCTCCGGCCCAGAAGGGCGTCTTTATCCAGATACCCGGGGATATTGTGAAGCAGAACCTTCTGGGAAGACCCGTGGTGAAGGGAGACCTCGTGGTCGCCAGCGGCAGGGGGGAGACCTACTACGGCGGCTCGCCCTTTGACGAGCTGTTCAGGAACCTCTTTGAGGCCATGCCACTCGGATTCGGAGAGCTCAAGTTCGTCGTGGTGAACACCGTCCCGAGGGGCATAGTCCAGATCACCTACAACACCGAAGTGGAGGTTCTCCCGCAGGCGGTGGAGGTACGTGAGGAGGCCATTCCCGAGGTCACCTACGAGGACATCGGCGGTCTCAGCGAGGCTATTCAGAAGATACGTGAGATGGTAGAGCTCCCGCTCAAGCACCCGGAGCTCTTTGAGCGCCTTGGAATTGAACCGCCTAAGGGAGTGCTCCTCTATGGCCCGCCGGGAACGGGTAAGACCCTCCTCGCCAAGGCCGTTGCAAACGAGGCGAATGCCCACTTCATAGCCATCAACGGGCCGGAGATAATGAGCAAGTTCTACGGTGAGAGTGAGGAGCGCTTAAGGGAGATATTCAAGGAGGCTGAGGAGAACGCGCCTAGCATAATATTCATCGATGAGATTGACGCCATTGCCCCGAAGAGGGAAGAAGTTGTTGGGGAAGTCGAAAAGCGCGTTGTCAGCCAGCTGCTCACCCTCATGGACGGCCTCAAGGGGCGCGGGAAGGTCATAGTCATCGCCGCCACCAACAGGCCAGATGCCCTCGACCCCGCCCTGAGGAGACCTGGCAGGTTTGACAGGGAGATTGAGGTCGGTGTGCCGGACAAGCAGGGCAGGAAGGAGATACTCCAGATACACACCAGAGGAATGCCCCTCGAACCGGAGTACGACAGGGTCACCGTTCTCAAGGTTCTCAAGGAACTCATGAAGAGAGAGACGTTTGAGGGGGCAAAGCTTGAGAGGCTCATCGAGAGAGTCGAGGCCGCAAAGAGCGACGAAGAGATCCGGGAGATTCTTAAGAGCGAGAGCGAGATCTATCCGGAAGTTAGGAGCAGACTGATAGACAGAATGCTGGAGGAGATAGCGGAGAAGACGCACGGCTTCGTTGGAGCTGACCTCGCGGCCCTCGCGAGAGAAGCGGCAATGGTCGTCCTCAGGAGGCTTATCAACGAGGGCAAGATAAGTCCCGAGCAGGAGAGGATTCCCCCTGAGGTTCTCCAGGAGCTTCGCGTTAGAAAGGCCGACTTCTACGAGGCATTGAAGATGGTTGAGCCGTCGGCGCTCAGAGAAGTGCTCCTCGAAGTTCCGAACGTCCGCTGGGACGACATCGGCGGGCTCGAGGATGTAAAGGAAGAACTCCGCGAAGCAGTCGAATGGCCGATGAAATATCCCAAAGCGTTCCAGAGGCTTGGAATAGACCCTCCGCGCGGGGTTCTCCTCTACGGCCCGCCTGGAACGGGTAAGACCCTCCTTGCAAAGGCCGTGGCGACGGAGAGCGAGGCCAACTTCATCGGCATCCGCGGCCCAGAGGTGCTGAGCAAGTGGGTCGGTGAGAGCGAGAAGCGCGTGAGGGAGATATTCAGGAAGGCCCGCCAGGCGGCTCCAACGGTGATATTCAT
>DRGF01000003.1 GCA_011050175.1 Thermococcus sp.
GCCCCGAGTGCGGAGGGACGATGAAGAGCAAGGGCGACTACCTCAAGTGCAAGCGCTGTGGGCACAAGATGCCGAAGAAGCTCATCCCCGTAGAAGTCCCGCGCGAGCTGGAGAGGAAGATCTACGAAGTGCCGCCAGACGCGAGAAAGCACCTGTCGAGGCCGCTGGTACTGCCTGGTGGAGAGGAGAGGATTTTGGAGGCGCTGGAAGTTTTGAGATGATAATTCTAATTATCATAATTCCAACTCTCACTCTGCCAAAAAGCTTAAGGTGATAATCACAATTATCATAACGGTGATTATCATATTGTCCGCTTCGTGAACAGGACGGAAGAGCTTAAAGCGATTAAAGAGAGGCTCCCAAGCGACGGGTTCGAGCTCATCGTCATCTACGGCAGGAGGCGCGTTGGAAAAACCCGCCTTGTCCTTGAGGCCGTTAAAGAATTTTCCCACGTCTATTACCTCGCCGTTGAGGGGGACAACCTGAGGCACTTCAAGGAAACTGCTGAAAGGGTCTTCCCCGAGGTTAGGTACGTCCGCGAGGACTGGGAGGCGCTCCTCCACGCCCTCAGGGACAAAATAATCGTCATAGACGAGTTCCCGAACCTGATAAAGGAAGACCCCGGGGTTTTGAGCGTATTTCAGAGGGCCATTGACACTGAACTGGCCGGCTCAAACACGAAGCTCATTCTCCTCGGCTCCTCCGTGAGCATGATGACGAAGAAAGTCCTCAGCTACAAGAGCCCACTCTACGGCAGGAGGACGGGCTCCATGAAGCTCAAACCGCTGAAGTTCTTCCACCTCAGGGAGTTCTTTCCCCGCGCGAGCTGGGAGGAGCTTGTAGAGGTCTACGGCATGACGGACGGGATTCCCTTCTACATAGCCCAGGTCAGGCTGCCCTTCTGGGAGTGGCTCGATAGGGAGCTGAAGAACCCAGTGAGCTTCTTCCGCGACGAGGTGGATTTCCTGCTGAGGTACAAGTTCACGGAGACGAGGACGTACAGGAGGATACTTGAGGCAATAGCCCTCGGCAAGACGACGCCGAAGGAGATAAGGGACTTCACTGGCATGAGACACTCGGAGATAACTCCCTACCTCCGGAACTTAATCGAGACCGGGCTTGTGGTGAGGGAAGTTCCCATCACTGAAAAACCAAACTCCAAGCTGGGTCGCTACTACGTTGCTGACAACTTCCTCGCCTTCTGGTTCCGCTTCGTTTACCCAAATCTTTCGCTCATAGAGGAGGGAATATTTGACGTGAATGAGATACGAGAGGCCTACAACCACTACCTTGGCCCAATTTTCGAGAAAATTGCCAGGCAGTTCCTCATTGAGCTGAACAGGGGCGGAAAGCTGCCCTTCAGGTCCACGAAGGTTGGAAAATGGTGGAGAAAAGGAGAGGAAATTGACCTCATAGCCTTAAACGAGCGGGAGAAGAAAGCCTCTTTGTTGAGGCAAAGTGGAAAGAACTGAGCAGAAGAGAGGCACGGGGCGTTTTGAGGGATCTGGAGAGGAAAGCAGAGCTCGTTGGGCTTGAGGGCTGGGAAAAGAGTTGTGGGCTCGTGACAAGGAGGGTACGGGAAAAAGAAGAGCTGAGGGGCGAGGGCTGGCTGGTATGGGACTTGGAAGACTTCGAAAGGCTACCTGAGTGATCATTTCGCTCCTCAAAGCAGCCTCCCCATGAACTCCTCCCACAGCTTTTTGAAGTCCTCGTGCTTTTCCCCGCTCGGCTCGAAGGCCTTCTCCACTGCGGGTTCCTCCCAGGCGCTCAGGACGTCTTTCCCTTCAGCCACCGCGCGTGCTATCATGAAGGTTCCCTGCGCGGAGCCGTTGAGCTCCACCGGCCGGACTATTTTCTTCCCGCTGAAGTCGGCTATCAGCTGCAGGAGCGGGTCTATCTGCGAAGCGCCCCCGTCGGAGGTCAGGGAGCCAATCTCAACCCTGGTTCCCGATTCCATGGCGGCTATAACCTCCGCGGCCCTCATCGCTATCCCCGCTATGAGCGCCTTGATGACGTCGTTCCTTCCGACGCTGAGCGACAGGTTGAGGAGCGCTCCCCTGAAGTCAGGCCTCAGATAGGGCGTGGAGAGGCCGGCGAAGGCGGGAATAAAGAGCACCCTCGGAAGGGTGGGGTCTTTAAACGCACCGCTGATCTCAGAGTAGTCCTTGATGAGGCCAACGCTCAGGAGCCAGTCAACGGCCGAACCGGAGGCGTTTATTATTCCCTCGAGGAGGTAGAGCGTCTTTTTCCTGGTTTTAAGGGCGACCATCGGGTAGAGGCCTGGCGACGCTGGCTTCGGCTTCTCGCCTACGTTCAGGTCAATGAACGTCCCCGTTCCGTGGGTCATCTTCGCGCTCCCCGGCTCAACACCCGCACGGTAAAGGGCCGCCTGCTGATCCGCCACCATCGTGAGGAGGGGCACACCGTAGTCCGTTTCCCCCACTGGGAGGTCGTTCGGCTGGAGGGCGGGAAGGATTTTCTTGGGAATTCCCACGATGCCCATGATGTTGTCGCTCCACTTGAGGTAGAACGGGTCAAAGAGGCCCGTCGCGGATGCGTTCGTGTAGTCCGTCACATGCTTCCCCGTCAGGTTCCACGCTATCCAGCTGTCCATCGTGCCGAACTTCGCAGTTCCCTCCTCGACGGCCTTCCTGACTTCTGGCACGTTGTCCATTAGCCAGCGTAGGTGCATCGAGGAGTGGGAAGTGCCGAAGCCCACGTGGGCCAGGGTGATTATATAGGCTCCCTTTGGTAGGCTGGCTATTCCGGGAACGATGCGGGAGAGTCCGTAGAAGACCTTTCCGAGAGCCCTACCAAAGCGAACAAGGAAATCGCGAGAAAAGGCCTCCACGATATCTTGGGTCCTTGTGTCCTGCCAGGTTATCATGTTGTGGAGCGCTCCTTCGTCGTCCCACACGACGGTGGAGCTCCGCTGGTTGGTGATGGCCATTCCCTTTGGCATCCCAAGGGAAGAGGTAACCCCGTCTATGAGCCGCCTGACCGTTTCAATGAGCTCTTCGGGGTCGAGTTCGGCCCAGCCAGGCTCCGGATAAACGGGCCGCGTTCTCATGCTCTTCTCCAGGAGCTTTTCCCCCTCCTCGGAAAAAGCGTAGGCCTTGACGTTCGTAGTCCCAACGTCCAGGATGAGGTAGTAACTCATCCAACCGCCTCCATATCGCGCTCCGCAATCACATCAACACCGGTTCCAGCAACATCCTTCACGATAACCTGACCGCGCCTGACCGGGGTCTCCACAACGACCCCTTTGAGGGCATCTATAACGTCCCGAATCCTGTCCTTGGGCACGGGTTCTGCCGTTCTCACCGGAAGGCGTGGATAGCGGGCGTTGAGTATCCTAACGGTCGTCGTGACAATCCGCCTCGGGTTCCTCACTTCCTCCTCCCCGAATCTCTTGCCCTCAAGGCAGGCAAAGCCAACGACATGAACCGCGTTCCCCTCGACCGTGATCCTCAGCCTGCATCCCTTGGGGCACCGAATGCAGAGAACCTCATACTCCTGCGACATCGATGTACACCTCTTCCGCCCCGTCGATAGCTTCCCGGGGGATCTCAATCCGCTCAAGCGTCGACGGCCTCACATACTGCCGGAACTCCTTCTTCAGGATCTCTCCATTCCCGCCCCTGACGATTATCCACGCGCGGCCTTCGACAGCAGGCCTGAGAAAAGCAACCACCGGTCTCTCGTCCTCCCATTCCAGCCGGTGGGGCGTCAGCGTCCGGACGTTGCTCCCGGGCTTGAAGGGTACTGGGTTATCAAGCCGTCCCTCGCCCGCCAGGTACTTCTCAACGCCGTCTGCCGCGATGTAAGCGCTCTCAACGGCGTCGTCAACGTAGTCGAATATCTGGACGAGGTTGCCGGCGGCAAAAACTCCCCGCACCGTGCTCTCAAAGAACTCGTTCACGACCGGTCCCCTGGTCCTCGGGTCTATCTCGGCCCCAATTGCCCTCAACTTCTTGGCATAGGGCACGAGGCCAACGGAGAATATCACCGTGTCGCAGGGGTAGAACTCTTCAGTGCTGGGTATGGGCCTCCAGTTCTCGTCGACCTTCACGAGGATTACTCCCTCGACCCTCTCCTTCCCCACTATCTCCTTCACCACAGTTCTGGGCCTGAAAGGTATGTTGAAGTCGAGGATGCACTGCTGGACGTTCCTCGGGAGGCCAACGAAGAACTCCTCCGGAAAGACGACGGTTATAGACTCAACCCCCTCCAGGTAAAGATGCCTGGCGACGATCATGCCAACGTCCCCGCCGCCGACTATGAGGACCCTCTTCCCGGGCAGGATTCCGTAGAGGTTCACAAGCCTCTGCACCATTCCGGCAGTGTAAATACCAGCGGGCCTCGTCCCACCGACCTTTATCTCGAAGGGGTGCCTCTCCCTGCAGCCTATTGCGTACACTATCGAGCGGGCCTTTATGCGCTCGACACCCCGCGGGCTCACCGTCACAAGCTCCTTGACGTCTCCCCCGGCGTTTACGGATTTGACGTACGTGTTCAGGTGCACATCAAGGCCGAGTTTGCTAGCCTCATCCATAAAATGGCCCGCAAACTCCGGTCCGGAGAGGGCCTTTCCAAATATTTTGGTCCCGAAGCCGTCGTGGATGCACTGGTCGAGGATACCCCCGAGTTCTTCCTTTCGTTCGATGAGCGCGACATCGTAGCCCTTACCGGCGAGCTTAACCGCCGCGGCCATCCCGCTCGGCCCTCCGCCGATCACAACGACGTCCTTCACGGTTCCTCACCCCTAACGGTGCCGTTGAAGAGCCTCCCACCGTTCTCCTTGACGACCTGGGAAATCGGAACTCCCAGCTCCCTTGACAGTATCTCCGCCGCTCTCAGTGTGCAGTAACCGCCTTGGCACGTTCCCATTCCGAGCCTCGTGCGTCTCCTGATGGCGTCAAGGGTTCTCGCGCCCCGGCGTATCGCCTCCACTATTTCAGCCTCTGAGACCATCTCGCAGGTGCACACGATGTTGCCCCAGCGCGGGTCTTCCTTTATCCTCCTATCGAGTTCCTCAAGGCTCATCTCGCTCGCACGAGGAATCGGTTCCCTGTGCGGGTTGAAGTCGGGCTTCGGCTCCAGAGTGAGCCCCATCGAGCGCAGCTGCTCGACGGCGTACTCCGCTATTGCAGGTGCTGACGCGAGCCCGGGAGACTGTATCCCGGCAACGTGGAGGAGGTTCTTAACCCACTTCGCGGGCCTTATTATGAAGTCCTCCGTGAAGGTCGGCGCCCTGACCCCGGCAAAGTAGCGGATTATCCTGTGCCTCGGAAAGTCCGGGTATATCTCCCTGTAGCGCTCGAGTATCTCTTCGATCTCCTCGGGATGGACTGACGTGTCGGTTTTATCCGGCACCTCGACCGCGGTCGGCCCCCAGAGGATGTTTCCGTGAACGGTGGGGTTTATGCCACCGCCCTTGGTGTGGGCCGGCGCAGGAAACCTGAGCTCGGTGACGCAGTGGTTCACCCAGCCCTCAAGCTCTTTGTCGAAGAGAAGGATAACGCCCTTCCTCGGGTGTATGGTGTACTCCCTCGAGCCGGCAAGCTCGGCTATCTCATCAGCGAAAACGCCGGCGGCGTTCACGACGTACCTAGCTAGAAAAGTCCCCCTGTTCGTAACGACGCCCTTAATGGTCTCCCCTTCCCTGATGAAGCCCACCACCTCTGTCTCGAGGTGTATTTCAACACCGTTGGCAATCGCGTTTTCCGCCAATGCGGCAACGAGCTCGTAGGGGTCGAGTATGCCGGCTGAGGGGACGTAAACCGCGGCCCAGGCCTCCCTCGTGGCCTTGGGTTCCAGTTTCCATATCCCCTCGCCTCTGATTATGCGTATTCCCTTAACGCCGTTCAGCATGCCCTTGAGCTTCACGAGGTACGGGAAGATGTAGGCCGAGACGAATTTGTAGAACGGGCCCGGGAGGTATCTCCTGTACTTCTGGAGTGTCCGCGGGGTTATCAGCCAGAGGCTTCCGACGCGCTTGAACTTGACCCCCAAATCCCTTGCAAGCTCATCATACATCGCGTTTCCCCTGACGTTGAGTTTGGCCTTCAGCGTGCCGCGCTTCGGGGCCACTCCTGGGTGTATCATCCCGTTGTTCGCCTTTGATGCCCCCACAGAAACGTCGGTGGCCTTTTCGAGGAGGGCGACCTTCAGACGGTACTTTGAGAGCTCCCTCGCTATCGCCGTCCCGGTAACACCGCCCCCGATTATGACGACGTCGTACTCGCCGATAATTCTATCCTTGTTCTCCTCGTAGAGCTTCCTCCTCCGCTCTTCCTTACGTTTTAGCTCTTCTTTGGGGTAGCCTTTCCACCGTATCCTGTTCACAACGCCCTCGACGCCCTTGATCCTCCCCACGGCAAGCCCTATCTCGACCCACTCCTGGTAAGTCTCCACCTCCCCGTCGAGGAAGACCACGCCGTCCCGGACCTCAAACTTTATTTCATAGGGAAAGTCCCGGAGGGCCTTCCGAACCTTTGATTCGAGGCTCATTTTTTCATCATCTCCAGCAGGAACTCAACTATGTCAACGACCTCCAGACCATCGCCGTTGAGCGCCAGCTCACAGCTCGGACAGGCGGTCACAACCCGGGTAGCGCCGTCTTTGAGCTGCTCCCTCCTCTCCGCGGCAATCTCTTCCGCGAGCTCAGGCTTCAGTCTTGAGAGTGCGCTGCCCCCATGGCCGCAGCAGAAGAGCTCCCTGCGCGGCTCTCTGATTTCAAGCCCCTCCACACTCTCCAGCAGGCTTCTGAGGAGCTCTTTTTCTCCTAGGTGTATGGCGAGCTTGCAGGGGTTGTGGTACGTTACGGTGCCCTCTGAACTGAGCTTCAGCCCGGTTATAACCTCTCCAATGAGCTCCGTTATGTGCAGAACCTGAGGTTTGAGCTTTATCCCGTATTTGGGGTAGAGGACGCGGAAGGTGTATGCGCAGGAGGGGCATGAGGTGACTATCAGCTCCGCACCGGTTGCGTTGAGCTTGTCCGCGGCCTTCCTGGCGGTTTTCTTAAAGAGCTCAGTGTTCCCGAGGTTGTACGCAGGTAAGCCGCAGCAGGTCTCCTTCACTGTAAAAACATCGTAGCCGAGCTTTCTGAGGAACTCCACTGTCTTTTCAGCCAGCTCTGGCCTCTCGTTCCTCACGGTGCACCCCCTGAAGTAGAGCACTATTCCCGAGCCGTCCGCGCCTGAGTCAGCCTTTCCGTACACATCGCCCGACGTTTCGAGGTTTTCAAAGACTTCTCTGAATTCTTCAAACACAACGCCTTTGCTAACGGCTTCCTCCTTCACAGGCCGGATGAAGTCGGCGACCGAAAACTCGAACGGGCAGTAGAGGGTGCACAGGTCACAGCCGAGGCAGGTGTAAAGGGGTTCGAGGTTGTCGGGGTCCAGTTTGAGCCGTCCCTCGCGTATCATCAGGGCGACCCGCGCCTTTCCTGCAGGGGAAGTCGTTTCGCGCCCCTCGACTATCGAGACGGGACAGGCGTGGCGGCACATATTGGGGCACAGGGCGCACTTGGTGAGGTCATCCACCGACAGTTTCCCCTGGATAACCTTGAAGAGCATCCTTCCGCCCGTTAAAAGGTTCGAAAGGCCTATTTCGTCCTTGAGCCAGTCCCATTTTCCGGGCATTCACACCACCATGTTGCCTGGGTTCATAACGTCCTTCTCATCAATCGCGAGCTTAATCTTCCTCAGAACTTCGTAGGCGTCCCCCAGCTCCTCGGGGAGCCACCTTTTCCTGTGGCGGCCTATCCCGTGGTGGTGGCTTATCGTACCCCCGCTCTCAAGCGTGGCCCGCATAGCGGCGTCCCAGACCTCATTGTAGAACTCCTCAGCGCTCCTGCCCTTCGGAGGAACACCCGCGAAGGTGAAGTAGAAGCAAACTCCCTGGTCGTAGAAGTGGGAGGCGTGGGCTGAAGCCATCAGCGTGCCCTTTACGGACTTCATGGCCCTAATGACGTTTTCATAGAGATTCATCGCTCCGTTCCAGTTCACCGCAACTTCTATTGTGTCTATAACTACCCCAACCGGCGCAAATTCCGATATCTCCTTCACGTTGAATCTCGTCTCCAGCCAGTGCCTGACGGGTTCCTCCCCTGTGGGCGTCCCCCTGAACTCCTCCTCAACGGTTTCCTTTTCGGCTTTAGCGAGCCTTGAGTCGCCTTCCACTATCATTACCGTCCCTATCTTCCCGTACATCTCTTCAAATTTGTAGAAGTGCCTCTTTGTCTCAACGCGGTCGTATATCCTCACCACAGCCGGCCTTGCGCCACGCCGCAGTATCCGTCTGACAGAGTCGAGGGCGTCCTCAAGGCTCTCCGATGCGAATGAGAGCAAATAGCGCTCCTCCGGATAGGGACGAACTTTCAGCCACACCTTCGTCACGATGCCAAATATTCCCTCGCTTCCCACGAAGAACTTCCGCAGGTCAGGGCCCGTTGCCGTTCTCGGGTGGGGTTTGAGTTCAATGAGCTTCCCCGGGGGAATCGCGGCCCTGAGGCCGAGCACCATGTCCTCGATGCCCCCGTATTTGGTCGAGAACTGACCTATGGCCTTGGTCGCGACCCAGCCGCCCACCGTCGAGGGATATAACGACTGCGGGAAGTGGCCGAGTGTGTAGCCTTTTCTGTTGAGGTACTCCTCGATGTAATACCCGTTAACTCCCGCGCCCGCCTCGACCATTAGGTCGTCATCGTAAAGCCGCAAGTCCCTGAGGCACTTCAGGTCGATTACAATGCCCCCGTACTCCGGCACCGCCGCTCCCAGAACACCTGAGCCGCCGCCGTAGGGGTAAATGGGGACCCCGTGCTCGTGCGCCACCCGGACGGCGGCGACAACGTCTTCCTCGCTCTCCGGAAAGACGACGGCATCGGGAAGGGCTGGAACTTTGCCCTTCAGAAGCCAGTGAAAGGTTATGAGCCAGTAGTCGTGGCTGTACGAAAAGAGGTCTGCCGGTTTTGTTGAGGCCCTATCCCCAAGAATGCTCTTGAGCTCTGCAATGGCTTTATCACTGCCGTCACGTTTTGGGCGCTTAAGGACTTCATCAAACGTCAGCGTCAAGATACCACCTCTAATGTACATAGAACATGCACGAATAAAAGCATTTTGTGGTGTGGAGACTACAGAACAGACAAGAAGAAAGTCAAGAGAAGCCGAAGGAAAAGAGAATCAGCCCTTCATCACCTTCCACACCAGCAGCGGGAAGACGAGCGTCGCATCGGCCCATATCTCGACGTAGTCGGCTTTGGCCCTTATCTTGCCCCAGCTGACGCCTTCGCTCGGCGGCGCACCGCTA
>DRGF01000175.1 GCA_011050175.1 Thermococcus sp.
AGAAGTTGTGAGGGGCGATAAGAAGGTCTACGCAGTTGACACGGGAATGCTCAACGCTGTCCTGCCAAAGGTTTCGGAAAACATCGGCAGACTCATGGAGAACGCAGTTTTCATTGAACTCCTACGGTTCAAATATTACACGAGACCCAGTGTTGAACTCTACCATTATCGAGACACCAAAGGCGAGGTGGACTTTGTCGTGAGGGATAAAGGAGAGACCGAACTTATACAGGTTACGTATGCCTCAAGTGAGGATGAAGTAGCTTCAAGGGAGGTGGAGAACCTTTTCAGGGTTATGGAACTGTTTGGTGTGAAGAGGGGGACGCTGGTGACGTGGGACTACTCGGGGGAAATAATGCGAGACAACCTAACGGTTAAGGCCGTCCCGCTGTGGAGATGGCTTTTAAATTCCCACGTCAAACTTTTTAATCAAAACCCCAACCTTTAGACAGGTGAGTGCCGATTGCTTGTCGATGCCATCGTCGAGGCGATAAGACTCGCCGTCACAAGGATTCCGGACGACGTTGTTTTGGCCCTCAAGGAAGCCTACGCTGGGGAGGAAGGCGAGGTAGCGCGCTTCAACCTCGAAAACATCCTGAAGGCGGTGGAAATCGGGAGAGATGGCTCCATCCCCGTCTGCCAGGACACGGGAACGCTCACGTTCTTCGTGAGGGCAGGGGTTGAGAGTCCTTACCTTCGCGGACTGGAGGGGGCGATATTCGAGGCGACGAGGAGGGCCACGGAGGAAATTCCCCTCAGGCCCAACGCCGTCGATGTTATGACCGGGAAGAACTCCGGGGACAACACCGGTCGGTTTGTCCCTGTGGTCCACTGGGAGCTCGCTGAGGGGAGCGAAATCGAGATAGCCGTCCTCCCCAAGGGGGGCGGCAGCGAGAACTGCTCCGCCCTCGCCATGCTGACCCCAAGCGAGGGATGGGAGGGGGTGAGGCGCTTCGTCCTCGAGCGGGTCAGGAAGTGCGGCGGCAAGCCCTGTCCGCCGGTTGTTCTGGGCATAGGCGTGGGGGGTGGGGCCGACCAGGCCCTGCTGCTGGCCAAGAAAGCCCTGCTGAGAAAGGGAGAGGAGAGGCACCCCGACGAGAGAATAGCGGAGATCGAGAAAGAGATTCTGGAGGAAGTAAACGCCCTCGGGATCGGTCCGATGGGCATGGGTGGAAGGACCACGGCCCTGGACGTTAAGATAGAGGTTGCCCACAGGCACCCGGCGAGCTTTCCGGTCGGTCTGGTCGTTCAGTGCTGGGCCAGCAGGAGGGCCTTCGTGGAGATAAAGCCCGACGGGAGGGTGGAAGTGTGGCAGTGAGGCTAAAGACCCCTCTGAGCGAGGCGGATGTTCTGGGTCTTAAAGCGGGGGACGTAGTCTACCTCTCCGGTACAATCTACACTGCAAGGGATTCTGCACACAGAAAAATCCTGGGACTGGCCGGGAGGGGGGAGCTTCCGTTTGAGCTTGATGGCGCGGTTGTGTACCACTGCGGCCCCGTGGTGAGGAAAACGGGTAGTGGCTATGAGATAGTCTCTGCCGGACCGACGACGAGCGCGAGGATGAACCGCTACCTCGGCGGGATTTTAGGGCTCGGGGTCAGGGGGATAATCGGAAAGGGCGGGATGAGCGGTGAACCTTTCAAGGGAAGGGCCGTTTACTTCGCCTTTACCGGGGGCGCCGGCTCCCTCGCGGCGAAGAGTGTAAAGAGGGTCGTTGACGTCCTCTGGATGGAGGAGCTGGGGATTCCAGAGGCGGTGTGGGTTCTTGAGGTTGAGGACTTCCCGCTGCTGGTCGCGATAGACGCCCATGGGAACTCGCTCTACCTGTAGCGCTTCCTCTCCTCATTCATCGGAACTATGAACCGCGAGTAGAAGTCCCGCCACATCCTCAGCCTCTCCGCGACTTCCTCGGGGTCAACCCTCGTCCTTGCGACCCCTTCCCTCATTACCTCCTCCGCGACGGCCCTCGCCACGGCGGGGTGAACCTCCGGATGGAAGGGCGAGGGAATTATCTCCTCCTCGCTCGGTTCTATCACGGACGCCATTGCCCTCGATGCCGCCACGACCATGCCGTCGGTTATCGTCCTCGCCCTGGTGTCAAGCGCCCCCCTGAATATGGCTGGGAAGCCGAGCAGGTTGTTTATCTGGTTCGGGTAGTCGCTCCTCCCCGTCGCGACGATTCTTGCACCTGCTTTCTTCGCTTCCTCCGGAAGTATCTCTGGCGTTGGGTTTGCAAGTGGGAAGACTATGGCATCGTCGGCCATCTTCTCAATCCACTCAGGCTTTATGACGCCGGGCCCTGGTCTCGTGAACGAGATGAGAACGTCCGCACCGTTGAGTGCCTCTTCAGGGCCCCCTTCAATCCCTTCACCGTTCGTCTTGGAGAGGAGCTCCCCCCTGTACGGGAAAAGCTCTTCGAGCGGCAAATCTGGGGTTAGGATCTTTGGCTTACCGTCAACGAGCTCAACAACGCGGACGTTTTGGGGCTTAACACCGGCTTTAGTGAGGAGCCTGAGGGTCGCAAAACCGGCCGCTCCGGCGCCGAAGAGTGCGATGCTCACCTCGCCCAACTTCTTGCCAACGACTTTGAGGGCGTTGAGCAGGCCTGCCAGAACGACCGAAGCGGTCCCCTGCTGGTCGTCGTGGAAGACGGGAATGTCCAGCTCGTTGCGGAGCCTCTCAAGGATGTAGAAGCACTTCGGCGAGGCTATGTCTTCTAGGTTTATACCTCCAAACGACGGTGAAACCGCCTTGACGACCTGGATGAACCTTTCTGGGTCCTTCTCGGCCAGAACGAGGGGGAAAGCATCGACACCGCCGAAGGCCTTGAAGAGGAGCGCCTTCCCCTCCATGACAGGAAGCGCCGCCGAGGGCCCTATGTCGCCGAGGCCCAGCACCCGTGTCCCGTCACTTACAACGGCCACTGTGTTGCACCTGTTGGTGTACTCGCAGGGGTCTTCCCCGCTGGCTATCGCCTTTGAAACCTCCGCCACGCCGGGGGTGTATGCCAGACTGAGGGTCTCCCTTGTGAGGGGAACCTTGGGTATTATCTCTACCTTTCCGTTGCCCAGAAAGTTGCCGCGGTGAAAGTTCAAGGCGTCCATTCAACCACCGGATTTTGTTGGCGCCTGGAAGTTAAAAATTATTTGATTTACGGTCAAATTTGCCAGGTGAATGGCCATCAAACGCCCTGACGATTCTGCCACCCCCTGACCAAAAACTTTTAAACCCTCCCGGGGTTCACTATAACCGGGAGTGGGCCGGTAGCTCAGCCTGGTATGAGCGCCGCCCTCGCAAGGCGGAGGCCGCGGGTTCAAATCCCGCCCGGTCCACCAACACTTCTTAAGCGGAAATTTCTGCTCTTATGCCGTCTTGATTTCTGCGGTTTAACGGCACTTTTGTATGGGTTTGCAGAAACACCTTGAGCTAACTGGTAGAGGGACGGGCGGATAACGGAAACGGCTTTAAGTCTCGGAGTCGTTCTATACAGGGTGGTCTCATGGAGTTTGAGCTTTTGAAAAGGCTCGTTTCCATTCGCTCCCCGTTCGGGAGTGAGAAAGATATATCGAACTTTATCGCCTCCTTCCTTGAGGAGAGGGGCTTCGACGTTGAACTGCTGCCTGTGGAGGGCTTTGGGGATGACGTTATAGCGAGGCTTCCCGGAAAGGGAGTTACTGTGGTTCTGAACGGCCACATGGACACGGTGAACCTCTCCCAGGGCTGGACGAGGAATCCCTGGGGCGAGCTCGACGGCGACAGGTTTTACGGCCTCGGCAGTGCCGACATGAAGGCGGGCCTCGCGGCGCTGATCGCGGCCTTTGTGGAAATGGGCGAACTTTCCAAACGCGAGAGACCGGAGATTATCTTCACGGCCGTCAGCGATGAGGAAGGCTACTCCAGAGGGACGTGGGAGCTGATAAAAAGCGGAAAACTGGACGGGGCCGACGTTGTTCTCGTCGCCGAGCCGACGAACGAGCGGCTCATGCTCGGCGCTAGGGGCAGGTTCGTGGTGGAGGTCGAGGTCATCGGGAGGAAGGCCCACGCAGCCCGGCCTGAGCGTGGAATAAATGCTGTGGAGGAGCTGGGAAAACTCATCGGAAACCTGGACAGAATACGCCTCCGCTCCCATGCTAAACTGGGGAAGGGCTCATACTGCACACTCCACGTCGAGGGCTCCGCCGACGGGCTGAGCGTCCCCGACCGTGCCAGGGCGATAATAGACAGGCACGTGGTCGTCGGGGAGGACTGGGAGAGGGTCAAGGGCGAGCTCCTCAATCTCGCGGGGAGGCTGAACCTGAAGGGGGAGGTCAGGGTCTCAAAGTTTGCTCGTCCCACCCCAGAGATGCTCCCCTACGTCGTTAAAGAGAACAGCCGTTTTGTCCGCCTTTTCAAGAGGGTTCACGCGGAGACGTTCGGAAGGCCCCCGGAAATAACCTACGGCAGGAGCGTGGGGGACTTCAACTACTTTGGTACTTACCTCAACAGACCGACGCTGGTTTACGGCCCGAGGGGTGGAAACTGGCATGCGAGCGATGAATGGGTGAGCGTCGAATCCCTGCGGAGGGTGAAGAGGTTCTACGTTGAGTTCCTGAAGGCTCTGGTTTGAAAGTACAAAAGAGGGATGAAGGGCCCTGAACGGGCTCAGAGCTTTCTTCCAACCAGGACACCGACCAG
The DNA here is from genome assembly GCA_011050175.1 of Thermococcus sp. Taxonomy (GTDB): domain Archaea; phylum Methanobacteriota_B; class Thermococci; order Thermococcales; family Thermococcaceae; genus Thermococcus. The sequence continues at coordinate 4,675 of DRGF01000175.1, forward strand.
GAACGCCCCCACGGCTGCTATCATCAAAGCGGGGGTTGGGAGTTCCTCGGACGTCCCTTCCTGCTGGGCATTGGAGGGGTTCTCCTCTGGGGCGGACGTGCCTGTGGGTATGGTTATCTGCGGCACACTGGTTGAGTCCTCCTGGGGCAGAGGGGTCCCCGGGGACGGCGTGCTGAGGAAGAGGCCGGCGGTTTCCCTTGCGTACTGGTAGAAGAACATGGCCGTGCTCAGGTCGTTCAGGTCATCGGTTTCCTCGGCGCTCTTCTCATAGCTCTCCGCGAACTCGTAGTATGCTATAGCGAGGATGGGAGTGATACTCTGGCTTTGGGCGAGGGCTATGGCAGTCCTGGCGTCTTCCTTCATGCTCTTTAGCTTGTCCAGAAGGACGGTCTGGTTGTCTATTCCGAGGGTATCGAGGAATACCTGCGCCTGCACGCGGGCTTCCATGGCCGTGAAGAGGGCCGCGGAGTATTTCCCGTTCTCATAGTACTGTTCCGCCTGCACTATACTCTGACTCAGGTCCCCTCCAACGGTACCGTACATGGATTCTATGTACGTGATTATCAGATTTGATTCGTCTATGTATTCCCTTGCCGTGGCTTTGATGACCTCTCTGCTTATCTCATCCGTTCCCGCGAACCTCTCCCCGAGGTGCGCCCAGAACTCTGCGGTTTTGACCCTCTCGTAGGCGTATGCCGCATCCCCAACGGCGTTCCAGTAGTCGTCGCTGTAGTAGTACTTCCACGCCTCCTCAAGAACTCGTTTGGCCTCTTCCACCCTCTCCTCTGCGGCAGCCACCGCCTGGAGCATAGTGGTTCCTTTTATGGTCATCCGGGAGATGGCGCTTTCTGACGCGTTTATCTGGTTTTCTGTGGCCTTGAGGAGCCTCTGAACATCCTCCCGGTATCTAACGTCCAGGTACCAGTCAACGTGTCTTATTATGATCCTAGCCTGGAAGTCCTTGCTCAGGGTCGTGTAGTACCTTCCATTGTCGAGGGCGGCCTTGGACTGCTTCAGTATGCCCTCTGCCTCTTTGAGGGCCTCCAGTAGCGTGGTGTACGTCATGTAGCCCACATCGCTCTCCTTGAGCTTCTGGAGGGTCTGCTCGTAGTATGCGGAAGTGTTTTCGTAGTCGCTCAGAGCGTCGTCCCTCAGGAATGAGGTATCTACATTGGCGTATGAGGGGGGCTCCGGCCTCGGTATCCTGTGCCCTGTGAAGTAATAAACGGCTTCGTATATGTCCTTTACCTCAATAACGGTCAGACCCCAGCGCTCTTTTGCGTATTCGACGACATCAACTTTCTTTGTTTGGGTGCTTATCTCCACTATGCCGCCGATTTCTTTCTTCTGGGTCTCCTGGACGTACTGAATCCTCTGTCCCCGTGGGATGAGAAAAACCTCGGCTCCGACTTCGTGGGCGGCGGATGCCTTCTCCAGTATTCCACCGACCGGGCCGATGCTGCCGTCGGGGTTTATCATTCCTGTCATCATGACCTTTGGATTAACGTCCCACCCCTTCAGGGCGGCTATGATTCCTACTGTCATGGTTCCTCCGGCTGAGGGGCCGCCGATGATTGGAGAATCGGCCTTTATCTGGATGAAGACGTCATACTCATTCATGTCCACACCGAGAACCTTGCCTGCCATCTGGGCGGCAAGCCTCGCGCTCGCCTGCATGTCCACCTCGGCCAGCGGCCACGTCTCGACGTATACATGGCCGGTCCCGGGGGCAACGGTGATCACGAAGTCAGTGGCCACTCCAATGAGCTCTCCGCTGGAAGTCTTTGAAACTGCCGGGGCCTTCAGAACAACCGTGTGTCCCTCTTGCGGGCACTGGGCCGTTGCAAATCCTGCGAACGGCAGAATCAGCAGAGCTATGAGAATCGCGGTTACTATTCGCTTCATACTCTCACCCCACACTCACCTCCGTGAGTTTTAATAAAGGGTTTTTGGTTCATCTGTTTAATTAATTAGAAGGGTGTAACAAAATCCTTATATATTTCTCAACGAGCCTTCAGGTCGGGGGTTGGTATGGACATATTCAGCAGGCTCATTCAGAGGAAGTTTAGGAACATCGCGGGCGAGAGATACGAGAAAATCGCGAGACGCTACCGCGAGTTCCTGCTACTCCCCGAGGAGTTAGTCCTCCCAGAGATAAACTCGATTCTTATACCCATCGACAGGTTCTCCGGCGAGATTCCGTCCGAGCTCTACGAGACCCTGAGTGCCTATTCTGGGGCCTCTGTGACTGTTGTCTATGTTTCGGAGAAGAGGACGCTCTCGCTTATAGAACAGACCCTTGGTAAGGAGGAAGCTGAAAAACTCCGGAGAGCCAAAATGGATTTTGCTGGAAGGCTCTCCCGGGAGATAGCCTCTCGTCTGGAGAAATATGGTCTCAGAGTGGAAACGAAACACTTCCTTGGGAGCAAAAGTGACGATGTCATAAAACTCATGGAGAACGAGAACTTTGACCTCCTCATCCTGTCCCGGAGCTACGGTTCGGAGGTCACCAGGACATCCCCCGTTAGTCCAGTCGTTCTGAAGATAGTTCAGCACCTTGAAAGGCCGGTTATAATCTACTAATGGGTGGTGACAATGGAGCAGACGGTAATAGCGGTTGCAGTGTTCCTCTTTACGTACGCGCTTATAATCAGTGAGAGAGTTCACAGAACGGTGGCGGCCCTCTTCGGCGCTGCAGTGGTCCTTTTTCTGAAGATAGTCCCATGGGAAGCGGTTCCAGAGCACCTCGACCTGGACACGATATTCCTCCTTATCGGCATGATGATAATAGTAAACACTGCGAAGGAGAGCGGTCTATTTGAGTTCATAGCCATAAAGACCGCCAAATTTGCCAAAGGGAGCCCGATGAAGGTTTTGTTATTGTTCTCAGTAGTTACTGCCGTAATAAGCTCGGTTCTCGATAACGTTACAACGGTTTTGCTCCTGACCCCTATGCTCCTTTACATCACGCGCCTTATGGAAATAAACCCCATCCCGTTTCTCCTGTCTGAGGTTTTCTCCTCCAACATCGGAGGGGCGGCGACGCTCATCGGAGACCCCCCGAACATAATGATAGGCTCCGCCGCGGGGTTGAGCTTTAACGACTTCATCTTCAACATGGGGCCCATAGCCGCCGTTGACCTCGTGGTGTCGCTGGGTCTAATATACCTGCTTTACCGCAACGTCATGAGGGTCAATAAGGCGAAGAGGGACAGAATATTATCGACGATTGAGGGGCTTAACGAGGAGGAGGCTATACGGGATTACGGCCTCTTCAAAAAGTCCGTGACGGTTATAATCGGCGTCGTCCTGCTCTTTTTCATCCACGACAGACTGGGCATAGAGCCCGCGGTCGTCGCACTCACCGGCGCCTCCGTCCTCCTCATGTGGAGCAGGAAGGACCCTGAGGGGATACTCGAAAGGGTCGAATGGACGGCAATATTCTTCTTCATTGGGCTGTTCATAATAGTTGGCTCCCTCGTGGAGACCGGCGTTATTGATGTGGCTGCCCGGTGGATTTTGGGCTATATCGACACCACGGGAGAGGCGCTCGTTATAATAGCCTGGTTCTCCGCGATAGCGTCCGCGATAGTGGACAACATCCCCCTTACCGCGGCCATGATACCGCTCATAAAGGCGATGGGGAGTTCAATGAACGTTTACCCGCTCTGGTGGGCCCTTTCGCTTGGGGCATGCCTCGGCGGTAACGGTACGGCGATAGGTGCAAGCGCCAACGTGGTGGTTCTTGGTATAGCCGCCCGCGAGGGGGTAAGAATTACCTTTATGGACTTCCTCAGGGTTGGACTCATCATAATGCTCACCACTGTTGGTATAGGACTTGGATTGCTCTGGATAAGGTACATCGGGGTGTGAGGGATGAGGATACTTGTGCTCATCGACGGGTCAAAGTGGAGCCAGAAGGCGGCCCTGCATGCGATAGCCCTGGCAAAGAGAAAGCAGGGCAAGGTGGTGCTCTTTTCGGTTCTCGACAGGAGGGAGGCCAAGGCCCTCGCCTTCAACCTTGGACTGTTCAGCGAGAACCTTTCGGAAATTGAGAAGTTTGAGAAGGAGATATGGAAGGAGATGAAGGGGAGCATCAAAGGGATAATGTCAACCCTCCTTGAGCTCTGTCAAAAGGAAGGTGTGAACTGCTCGTTCAGGGTAGTGGAAGGTTCCGCTAAGGAGAAGATACTCGAAGAGGCCAACTCCGGCCAGTATACCCTTGTCGTCATGGGTGCCTACGGCAGGAGCGGAAAAACGAGAATAGGAAGCCTTCTCGAAGAAGTTGTGGGGCTGATAAAGCCCCCGGTCATGGTGGTTCGTTAACGCCTCCAGAGCGAAAGGACCAGCAGGGCTAGAACGATCACCTCCAAGATATCAACCGCCAGCTCCACGTCCCGCTCTATCCACGCCGCCAGTTTGGCGG
>DRGF01000132.1 GCA_011050175.1 Thermococcus sp.
AATGGAGGTTAAGGTCTTCCGCGTTAAGGGCGTTTTCGAGAGGAACGGAAAGAAGGAAAAGTTCACCAAGGAATACAGGGCTCTCAAGGAGGAGCACGTCAAGGAGCTCGTTTACTCCGAGATCGGCAGCAAGCACCGCGTTCCGAGGAGCAAGATATGGGTCGAGAGCATCGAGGAGATAAAGCCGGAAGAGGCTGAGGATCCGATAGTCAGAAAGCTCAGCCTTGAGCTCTGATTTCCTTTTCTACTTCTCCCTCCAGCCGAGAACCCTCGACTGGTAGTGCCTCTTCGGGAATATCTCCAGGGGATTGATTCCCCTCTCACGGAGCAGGTGTCTCAGCTCGACCTCGTAGTCCGCTTTCTCTAGCTCCTCACTCTCCCTGATTTCAACGACGAAGAGCCTCTCAGTGAGTTCCCTTATCGTCTTGTAGCCGAGGCCGAGTAGTGGTCGTATGTAAGCGATGTTGAAGCGATCCTCCAGGGAGCGCGCCTTCGGCAGGTCGAGGAATGGAACCCTGTCGTCCCTCCGCGTCCCGTCGCTCACGCGCTCGACTTCGGGCATTGAAGCCACAGCCTCTAGGGCCCTCTCGTGAATGAACTGAATAGCGTTGTTCGGGTGGCCGTCTTTGATCGCCATGTCCGCGGCTTTCTCCAGAATCTCCCCTGGCAGATAGACGACCTGGTGCTCGAAGCCCAGCCTTTCGGCGGTCTCTCTGGCGAAACTCCAGTTGTCGAGGAGGCCAAAGCTGACAGTTACCAGTCTCACATCGTAGCCGAGTCTGGTTAGAATCCACGCGGCTAAGCTTGAGTCCTTTCCGCCGGAATAGAGATGGTGGACTTTCATTGTTTCACCCCAATGCTTCCACTGCGGGACAATTTAAAGGTCTTGGGGTTTAGTCGGAGAAACGTAGTAACTTTGGGGGACTCCGCCCAACAACTTTGCAGGGGAGTTCGTTAGGCAACCTTTAAAAGGCCAACTTTTATAAGGCCTTCAGCAAACCGCGAGAGACTTAGAGGTGAGAGAGATGGAGAAACGCTTACCTGGAAAAGTGAGACGCGCCGTGCGGGCGAGATACTATGATATCCCTCCACGCGCGTGGATAGGCAAGCGAGGGTTAGATGAGCGTGTCATCGATGAGATAAACACCCAGCTTGAGAAGGACGGCATCCTCAAGGTTGAGATAAGAAAAGGTGCCCTTATCAACACCGGACTTGACAGGCAGGCCCTGGCGGAGAAAGTCGCGGAAATGACTGACAGCGAACTCATCGATGTGCGCGGCAAAAGGTTTATATTATTCAAACCGAGGGAAGGTTGGGAAAAGTATTTAAGGAAGCTCCAGAGAAAGGAGCTTTCGAAGGAAAAGCGGGAGGAGAAGCCCGTTAAGAAAGTCAAGCTCGATATCGCTCAATTCAGGAGGAAATTCAAGAAGGGGAGGGATTGAAGAATGGCGACTGTTTACGACGTTCCCGGTGATTTGCTCGTTGAGAGGATTGCCCAGAAGCTTAAGGAGATAGAGGCCATCAAGCCGCCCGAGTGGGCCCCGTTCGTCAAGACCAGCAGGCACAAGGAGAGGATTCCGGAGCAGGACGACTGGTGGTACTACAGGGTCGCCAGCGTCTTCAGGAAGGTCTACGTCGACGGGCCGGTCGGCATCGAGAGGCTCAGGACCTGGTACGGCGGCAGGAAGAACCGCGGCCACGCCCCGGAGCACTTCTACAAGGCCGGAGGAAGCATCATCAGGAAGGCCCTCCAGCAGCTCGAAGCGGCTGGCTTCGTCCAGAAGGTTCCGGGTGAGGGAAGGACCGTCACCCCGCAGGGACAGAGCTTCCTCGACAAGATTGCCACCGAGCTCAAGAAGGAGCTTGAGGAGCAGATTCCCGAGCTCAAGAAGTACTGAGCTCGGCCTTTTTTCAAACCTCCTATCGGCCATTTTATAATAATATGATGTTATTAGTTCTTGTTCATCACAGCGTTTTTTGGCATGTTCTATTTATACTAACAACCAAAAGATTTTTAAGGACTAACATTATCATATATTTTGAAACTACTGTTGGAGGGAAAAATATGCCAACTTTTGCTCTGTTTTGGTTTGAATGGGGGAGTAACGAATATATTTCAAGAATGAAAGTTGGAACTTCACAAGCTACTGCCCTCGATTTCAAACTGAGAGGATTTGATTATTTAGTAGCACTCGATGGGGAAGGAAAAAGATCCCGTTATACTGGGGACGGGTATAATGATGGAAAACAGCTCGCTAGGTTCCTCGAGAGTCTATTAGGTAACATGGAGTACTATGTAACAATACCATTTTATCGATTTGATAGTAACATTCCTCGTGATAGTGTCAAAGGAAATTTTGATGGATCTTACTGGCAGAAGTGGATTGATGGAGTAGTAGATTCCGCTGGTAATAACTTAAAGGGATTCTATTGGAGCTTGGAAGCATCTGGGCAGTTCACCTATGGATATGGCGATGGAAGAGTTAGCAGGTATCTAATAGAAGGCATGTCTTATTATGTACGCAAAGATTATGGATTGGATTTCATTTGGATCCCCTCTTTAGGTGGGAGAACTGTTAGCGATTTAGAAAAATATACTGATATTAAAAGCTACCACGGATACTTTGACTACGTTTTCTGTCAACCTAATTATTACCAGAGACAATTTATGAGCGATGGAACTTCATACTCCTATTTGAACCTACTAGATATTTTTCAGTGGATAAGGGGCATTGACTACCCAAAAGTCTCAATTGAACTAGAGGCCGATCGGGGCGTCTTGGGAATTCATTGTTCAGATAATAGAGATTGCCCCACAGGAACTTCCTGTGATGGTGGATACTGCCATGAAAATTGCAGAGCACTAAACCCGGTTCCATGTATTGATTATGCCTGTGACTACGTTAATGCTCAGTACGATACTCTAGGAGAACTATGGACTAACCGGGCTTACTATTTTAGTACTGATTTAAAGGTCATTGATGCTGTCAGAAATAGATGTGTTAAGTGGTGACAATGAAAAAAAAGCTTTTTGTAATTTTTCTTGTAATTTCAATTTCCTTTGTTAATGTCTTTGTTAATGCACAGCAGTTCCGCCTAGACTCAGTTGAAGTTATTTCCAGTGGGGAGGATGCTTTTATTCTTGTTAGATGGTGGCTCTATGACCATCAGTGCCAGTGCCCCGGAACTGGGCCGTGCTGTCCCTCCTCACCGGTCTCCGCTTGGATTGATATCTACCACTTCAACGGCAGCTCTCTGAGATACGTTGGGAGATCAGGATACGCCGAGGACTTGCCGGTTGCCTTTGTACCTCCAGGTTCCCCGGATCTGCCCGCCAACGCTTGGCTCGTCTTCAACGGCACCCACCTGTTCTGGTTCATGCCTGGAGAGAAATGCGTTCGCACGCTGGGCGAGCTCCGGCAGGATTCCGGAAGCGTGAGGCTCAATCCCCCGGACGTTTACGTTGTCCACCGCAACGGGACGTTCGAGGTTTACCGCGTTACCGAAGACGCTTTCTTCGGGGTAAACGAACCCGCCGGGGAGCACGTCTCTTACGTTCCACCCAGGTTCAACGTCAGCATCTCCGGTCAAAACCTCGTGGTTGAGGGCAACGGAGAGCGGTACGAGATACCCATCGCGGAGCTGGAGGAATACTACTCCAGGCAAAACATTGAGCATCTCGCCGCAGTCCCAGTCGCCGGCGGAGTGCTCATCTACTACGTTCCTGGTCACCACCTAGACAACAGCTCGACTTCCATTGAGAACCCCTCAGAAGTTCCATTGCTCTTCTATCTCGGCGGGCGTCTCACGGTGTATACCTTCATAGAACCCGCTCATACGTGGCCCTCATCCTCCTGGCCCGAGCCGGTCGATTTCAGATATCCCCAATGTTCTGACGGCTCTGAACCCTCTGGAGACTTCACAACTACGGTGTGTCTCGCCGTGGCCATCCTTGGGGTGGCGGTTCTCATCCTGACCCTGGGGAGAAGATGAGGCCCTGAAACGCAAAGCCTTTTAACCCCCTCCCCAATCTTAACCCGGAGGTGAGGGCCATGGCTGAGGACATAGAGGAGATCAGGAAGCGCAAACTCATGGAACTCCAGAAGAAGTACCTTGAACAGCAGAAGGCCCAGGAAGAGGCTATAAAGCAGGAGATGGAGCTTGAGGCCCAGCTCGATGCTATGATGAGGCGCATACTTACGCCCGAAGCGAGGGAGAGACTCGGGCGCGTTAAGCTCGTGAGGCCCGAACTGGCCCGCCAGGTGGAGCTCATCCTCGTTCAGCTGTATCAGGCCGGACAGATACGCGAGCCTCTGGACGATGCCAAACTGAAGAAGATTCTTGCCCAGATCGAAGCGAGAACCAGACGGGACTTCAGGATTAAGTGGTGAGTCCGGAAGGTGGCTCCATGGACGCCAGGGAGATAGTTAAAATCCTCGACGAAAAGGGAGAGGTTAGCCTCGATACTTGGAAGGCTGTCTCCGTGAAGAAGAACAAGGACGGTACGGTCGATATTCTCTACCGCAACCTCCATGTCGGGACCGAGGATGACCCTGTCTTCCTCTGGATTTACGCCAATATAGTTGAGGAAGACTGGGAAGTTCGGGTTCTTGAAAGGATAACCTTCAAGCGAGAGGACCTTGCGTGGGTTCTCCGGTATGTGGCGAAGAAAAAGGGCTAAAGGTTTATAAGGTCTGCATAAAATAGCCGGCCGGTTGGGGGTGTTGGAGTGAGCAATCGTAGGGTTTGCCCGGTGTGTGGCTCGACGGACTTCATATATGACCCGGGTAGGGGCGAGATAGTCTGTAAGACTTGCGGGTATGTTATTGAGGAAAACGTTGTGGACACCGGACCGGAATGGCGCGCGTTTGATGCCAGCCAGAGGGAGAAGAGGGCCCGTGTCGGTGCCCCCGAGAGTATTCTTCTCCACGATAAGGGACTATCAACCGATATCGGTATCGACAGGAACCTTTCTGGATTGATGCGCGAGAAGATGTACCGTTTGAGGAAGTGGCAGTCCAGGCTGAGGGTCAGCGACGCCGCCGAACGTAACCTCGCGTTTGCCCTGAGTGAACTGGATAGAATAGCGAGCCAGCTCAAGCTTCCGAGACACGTTGAAGAGGAGGCCGCCCGTCTCTACAGGGAGGCCGTTAGGAAGGGCCTCATAAGGGGCCGCTCCATTGAGAGCGTCATAGCGGCCTGTGTTTACGCCGCGTGCAGGCTCATTAAAGTCCCGAGGACGCTCGACGAGATAGCCGACATATCGCGCGTTGACAAGAAGGAGATAGGAAGGAGCTTCCGCTTCATCGCGAGAAACCTGAACCTCACTCCAAAGAAGCTCTTCGTAAAGCCGACCGACTACGTCAACAAGTTTGCCGATGAGCTTAACTTGAGCGAGAAGGTCAGGAGAAGGGCTATAGAGATACTGGAGGAGGCCTATGACAGGGGCCTCACCAGTGGAAAGAGCCCGGCAGGCCTTGTTGCCGCGGCCTTGTACATAGCCAGCCTGCTCGAGGACGAGAAGAGAACCCAGCGCGAGGTAGCGGAGGTAGCGCGCGTCACAGAGGTAACGGTAAGAAACAGGTATAAAGAGCTTGTGGAGAAGCTGAACCTTAAGATTCCAGTTTGAATTTTATCCTTGCTTTTTGGCTTTATTTGAAAAGGTTTGTAAAATATCCCGACAGGTTTTAGGGACAGTGTCGTTTATATCCTTATTTAGGAGAACATATCCGTTCTGATGGTGTATTTCAATCATCAGGTTTTCCAACAGTAACCTCAGATGCTTGCTTGACAAGTCGACAGGAGACATATTATGCCCGTGAATTCGTAGTTTATGAATTTTGAGAAGTTCAAGTTCTATCTCGAGCCCATTTGAGATACATTCATTGAATACAAAATTTAGACGCTTGTTTGTCTGCTGGGACGGGCCGGGATTAATGTAACCATAAATCCTTCTGCCTATATCTTCAGCTTCCCCTATGTATACTGCAACTATCTTCCCGTTTTTTCTGAGAACCCACCGATATATTGCGGGAAAATTGTAGTGAGAGTGAAATCCTCTTTTGAATTCCTTAAACCTCCTTGGGAAGACGTATCTCTCGCCCCTATCATTTACAATAGGTTCCCATTCATATTCAATTTCAATTGATATTTTGCTCGGCATTCATTTGCCTCCAAACCAGCTTTCCAGCGTCGCCTGCTTTCCTGTTTTCACCGCTTTTTTCAGCCTTTCAAGGCCGTTCTTTACCCTCTCCTCGCTGAAGTCGTGCTCGTCGCAGAGGAACCTTATAATGCCCTCCTCATCGGGCTCACGCCATTTGAGTTCGTAGTCATCCGTGACCGGCGGGTTGAGGAAGAACGCCTTTATCGCGTAGAGGTCGACATCGCTCTCGTTCTGGTACTTCTTGAGGGGGTCCTTGGTGCGTTTGACTATCGTCAAAGCCTTCTTCGGACCGATTCCCTTTATTCCGCCGGGGTTGTAGTCCGTGCCGACCAGTATGGCCATTTCAATGAGCTTCTCCCTGTCGATGCCGAGCTCCTTGAGAACCTCTTCCAGGGCTATCAGTTCGGGTTTGACATCAACGTAAACGTTCTTTCCAGGGAGCTTTCTCCTCCCCGTTATTGTGATGTTCCTAACGAGCTTGGGCGCGCCGAAGAGCAGGGAGTCGTAGTCCTGGCTGGCCGAGGCATAGACTGCCTTTTTGGCAGCCATGTATGCGGCCTGAGCCTCACCCTCGCTTGGGGCCTGAACCACGGGAATGCCCATCAGTTCGAGGAGCGTTTTGGCGTCTTTTATGAGGCCCTCGTTGACGCGGGTTGCGCGCATCGCGTACTTCTTTGCCTCCTCGAGGTCGCCCCGCTCCAGGGCCTCGTGCCACTTTTCCTCTGCCTCCTCCCTCGCCTCGCGCCTCTTTTCAAGCTCCCTCTTTTTGAAGTCCGGCGGCTTTCCGTCGAAGACATAAACGGGCTTTATACCCGCCTCCATGAGGTTAATGTTCCTGTAGAAGAGCCCGCTGAGGTGGGAGGTTATCCTCCCGCGGGAGTCCATGAGAGGCGTCCCATCGCGCTGCCTGATGGTTGAGAGGAACTGGTATATCGCATTGAACGCGTCTATGGCAACTTTTTTCCCGTAAAGGTTTTCCAGTTCTATCTCTTTTCTCGGGATGAGCTCTCCGATCTGTACTCCCATCAGTCCTCACCCACCTTGAGGTAGAGGTAGCCCAGCACAAACAGCAGGGCCGCTATGGACAGCAGTTTGAACGCGTCTATCTTTTCGAAATCCGAGGCGACTATGAGCTTCTGGATGAGCGCCACTATGCCGACTTCGAGGATGTGGGTCAGGCTCACGCGGTGCTGCCTTAAATATATTATGAGTATGCGGTACGTCTCTAGCAGGATGATCGTAACGAGGACGTTGGATATGAGGAGCTTTGGTTCGGTTATGCCGTAAGTTAACTTGAAGTTCAGGTAGATGGAATACACCGTGAGGTACAGTATGAAAAACAGGAACACCATCACCACGAAGTCAAAGCTGATCTCGAGGGTTTTTCTAAACAGCTTGTGCACCTGCGTGTACTGGGCCGTTTTTTCGCTTTCAATTTTCGTCATCTTCATCAGCCTACCGGTGTGCTCATCACCCATCAGGGAGGGGAAGGGTCATCATCACCCGAAATCTACGTGCCAGATTTTAAATGCTTTATTCTACAAAGGTTGAAAATACATGGTTTCTTTGACGGATGACGATTCGACTATCGTCAAAACAAGAAGAGAAAAGTTATAACCCATTTTACCGACGTGAAACTGTAACTTTCATTCAGGTGAGGTGATTGAGATGGATGGGAACCTTGAGGCACTTTTCAGGCCGAAGAGCATCGCCGTTATCGGCGCTTCGGGGACGCCGGGCAAGATAGGCTACGCGGTTATGAAGAACCTTGTGGACTACGGCTACGAGGGCAAGATATACGCCGTCAACGTCAAGGGCGGCGAGATTGAGATAAGCGGAAGAAAGTTCCCCGTCTACAAGAGCATCCTTGATGTTCCCGACGAGGTTGACATGGCCGTTATAATTGTTCCGGCCAAGTTCGTCCCGCAGGTCGTTGAGGAGTGCGGCAAGAAGGGAGTTAAGGTCCTCCCGATCATCAGCTCTGGCTTCGGTGAGCTTGGAGAGGAGGGCAAGAAGGTCGAGAGGCAGATAGTCGAGACCGCCCACAAGTATGGCATGAGGATCCTCGGTCCGAACATCTTCGGTGTCGTTTACACCCCGGCCAGGATGAACGCCACCTTCGGTCCGACCGACGTCATGCCGGGCAACCTGGCCCTCATCAGCCAGAGCGGAGCCCTTGGAATTGCCCTTATGGGCTGGACCATCCTTGAGAAGGTCGGTCTCTCCGCCGTTGTCAGCGTTGGAAACAAGAGCGACATCGACGACGCCGACCTGCTTGAGTTCTTCAAGACCGACGAGAACACCAAGGCCATCCTCATCTACATGGAGGGCGTCAAGGACGGCAGGCGCTTCATGGAGGCCGCCAGGGAGGTCAGCATGGAGAAGCCGATTATCATCATCAAGGCCGGAAGGAGCGAGCGCGGTGCCAAGGCCGCGGCTTCCCACACCGGTTCACTCGCCGGTGCCGACAGCATCTACACCGCAGCCTTCAAGCAGAGCGGCGTTCTCAGGGCGCTCACCATCGGCGAGGCCTTCGACTGGGCGAGAACGCTGAGCAACCTCCCGGAGCCGGAGGGAGACAACGTCGTCATCCTCACCAACGGCGGTGGAATTGGTGTTATGGCCACCGACGCCGCTGAGGAAGAGGGACTCCACCTCTACGACAACCTTGAGGAGCTCAAGATCTTCGCCAACCACATGCCGCCCTTCGGTTCATACAAGAACCCGGTTGACCTCACCGGTATGGCCGGGGCCGAGGGCTACGAGGGCGCCATCAGAGACGCCCTTGCCCACCCTGAGATGCACGCCATAGCCGTCCTCTACTGCCAGACGGCGGTGCTTGACCCGCGTGACCTTGCCGACGTAGTCATCCGCGAGTACAACGCCAGCGGCAGGAAGAAGCCGCT
>DRGF01000191.1 GCA_011050175.1 Thermococcus sp.
AGGAAAAAGCCGAAGAGACACAAGAGCCAGGCCAGGATAAAGGGCAGAAAGGGCGTGCTGATTCCGGAGGAGACACTCTTCCCGCGCGAGCTGTACGAGATGGCCCTCACAGAGGGACAGGTCGAGGTCATCAAGGCCTTCGAGGAGCTGGTTGAGGAGGGCATGCTCGTTCTCACCGCAGATAGAGGTAGGGGTAAGAGCGTCTCCGTGGGAATAGCGGCGATAGGTCTCGCGCTCGCACTCAAGAAGAGAACCAGGATAGTCGTCACCGCCCCCGAGCCGGAGAACGTCCAGGCCCTGTTCCGCTTCGCCAAGAGGGCCCTGGAAAAGCTCGGCTTCAAGCCGCACGTCGTTGAGGAGAAGGGCCTCATAAAGGAACTCTACGCGAGAAAAATAGGCCTGCGCTATTACCCACCGACCGAAGGCTACAAGAAGAGCGCCGACCTCTACATCCTCGACGAGGCGGCGGGTATTCACGTGCCCATACTCCACAGGTACCTGAACAAGCCGCGCGTGGTCTATTCATCAACGGTTCACGGTTACGAGGGTGCCGGAAGGGGCTTCTCGGTCAAGTTCCTCAAGAAAGCCCGCGAAAAGAGGCAATTCAAGGAGCTACACATGGAGGAGCCGATACGCTACTCGGAGAACGACCCGATTGAGAAGTGGCTCTTCGACGTCCTGCTCCTCGATGCCGAGCCGGTGGAGCTTACCGAGGAGGACTACGAGCTGATAAAGAACAAAGAGGTCTATTTCGAGGAGCCCGACCTGGACGACTGGTTCGAGAACGACAGGGAAGACCTGAGAAACTTTGTCGGCATTTACATCCTGGCCCACTACCGCAACAGGCCGAGCGACGTCGCCCTGCTCGCCGACGCGCCGCACCACGAGGCGAGGGTCCTCCGCCTCAAGAACGGCAAGATAGTGACGGCGGTTCAGGTAGCCAAGGAGGGCAACATACCCAAGAAGGTCATCGAGAAGATGGTCAAGGGCTACAAGCCGCGCGGCAACATAATACCCGACATGATGGTCAAGCACCACATGCTCAAGGAGTTCGCAAAGCTGAAGGGGTACAGGATAGTCCGTATCGCCACCCATCCGGATGCCATGGACATGGGACTTGGAAGCAGGGCACTGGAGCTTCTCGAGAACGAGGCGAGGGAGAAGGGCCTCGACTGGATCGGCTCGGGATTCGGTGCGAGCGAGGAGCTTGCCCGCTTCTGGGTCAGGAACGGCTTTGCCGTGGTGCACCTCAGCCCCGCCAGGAACCCGGTCAGCGGTGAGTTTACGGCCATAGTCCTCAAGCCGATAAGCGAGAAGGCCAAGAAGCTCATCCGCAAGGCCAACGACGAGTTCAGGATAAGGCTCACGGAGTGGCTGGGCGACACCCACCGCGACCTCGAGCCGGAGATAGCCCGCTGGCTCTTTGAAACGCCCTTCGGCGAGGCGGTTGATTACCCAGTTCACCTCACGGACGTCCAGAAGAAGAGACTGGACGCGTTCACGGGCAAGGTTCTCACCTACGACACAGTGGTTGACGCGGTGAAGCCCATCGTGAAGCTCTACTTCCTCGACGGGTGGATGAAGCCCTACCTAGACGAGCGTCAGATCAAGCTCCTCATCCACCGCGTCCTGCAGGCCCACAGCTGGGAAGAAACGGCGAAGCTCATAGACAGGACGGAGACATTCACCATGATTGAGGTCAGGGACATAATTAGGGGCCTCTGGTACTATTACAAGCGGCTCCTGTGACCGGCCCTTTCCTCTCTTTTGTTTCTCCCCCACCGTCCGGCAATTGTTTTTTCGCTCCATCGGTGTTCTCCGATATATGCTTGGGCTCTACGGACCGATTTTGTAAGAAAAAATGACAAAAAAATTAACATTTTTATAGTGTTAGTCCGTAGGTAATGTGGTATTACATTGGTAGTTAGTTGATGGACTATTTCAGCGGTGACGGCCATGCCGGGCGGCAATTGGGAGAGGATAATATCGATGACGAAGGATGGAATGAGGAGCATCGGAATGATGCGAAAAAAGATAAGCAGGGGAAAGAGAATAGCCCTCCTCATCGACGGCCCGAATATTCTTCGTAAGGAGTTTGGAGTCAAGCTGGAGGACATAGTTGAGGCACTGGAGGGACTGGGCAACCTCAGGGTGGCTAAAGTCATACTAAACCAGTACGCGCCGCAGGGGCTCATAGAAGCCGTGGCCAACCAGGGATTCGAGGCCATCGTGGTTTCCGGCGAGACGGGGGTAAAGCTCGCAGTCGAGGCGATGAGGGAGATATACAACCCCAACATTGACGTGATCGCCCTGGCGACCAGAAACGCGGAGTTTCTGCCGGTGATCCTCAAGGCCAAGGAGAACGGCAAGGAAACCATCGTCATCGGCATAGAGCCGGGCTTTTCGGCGGCACTGAAGCACGCGGCGGACTATACCATAATACTGACACCGGGGGGTGAGGAGGAATGAAGAAGACCCTCTTCAAAGTCCTCAAGCGCGGCGAGAAGGAGGCCGAGGAAAAGCCAGAGAAACCAAAGAGCAAGAAGAGCATAGGCCTAATCATCGATGGGCCCAACATCCTCAGGAAGGAGTTCGGCATAAAGCTGGAGGATATAATCGAGGCCCTTAAGAGGATAGGTAAAATCCGCGTTGCAAAGGTGGTCCTCAACCACTACGCGCCTCAGGGGCTAATAGAGGCCGTGGTCAACCAGGGGCTTGAGCCGATTATAGTTGCGGGAGACACCGACGTGAGGATAGCCATAGAGGCCATGGAGCTCATATACAACTCCGACGTCGAGGTAATATCCCTGGCGACGAGGGACGCTGACTTTCTGCCGATAATCAACGAGGCCAAGCGCAAGGGGAAGGAGACGATAGTCATTGGGGCTGAGCCGGGCTTTTCGGTGGCCCTTCAGAACGCGGCTGATTACGTCATCAAAATGGAGGGTAAGGGAAGCGGGGGCCAGTAAACCCAAATTATTTTAAGGGCCCGTCCTAGCCCATTCTGGTGAGGGTAGTGATAGTTGAAATAGTCGCGTTCATCGTGGGACTTGCCCTTCTAATCAAGGGGAGCGATTTCTTCGTTGAGGCCGCTTCAAGGGTGGCCAAGGGCTTTGGGGTGAGCGAGTTCCTCATAGCGCTCGTCCTGGCGAGCATAGCGACGACCCTGCCGGAGGTCACAGTCTCGGCGATATCGTCCTACCAGGGAGAGCCTGAAATTGCCCTTGGAAACGCCATCGGGAGTGCCTTCGCCAACATAGCCCTTATTCTCGGTATCTCATCACTCCTCCGCCCGCTTAAGGTCGAGAGAACCGCTTGGAAGAACGCCCTCTTTATGATAGGGGTCACCGCTTACTCCGGACTGCTCATGTACGACGGCACGATAAGCCGCCTCGACGGCGCGAGCCTGGTGCTCATTTACTTTGGCTTCCTGTACTACCTCTACAAAAAGCACATGACCCTGGAAGACCTTCCGGAAGGGGGGCGCGGGAATCCAAAGCGCGATGCCCTTATAATGTTCGGGAGCGGCTTGGTGGTTGTTGCCGGCGCTAAACTCGTCGTTGACAGCGCCGTCACCCTTGCAATGGCTTTCGGTGTCCCCGAAGTGGTCATAGGCCTCACGATGGTCTCGATAGGAACCTCCCTGCCAGAGCTGACGAACTCCCTGATGGCCACGCTAAAACGGCTCCCCAACATCAGCGTGGGCAACGTAATCGGCGCCAACATCCTTGACATCCTGATGGTCATCGGGATCGCGTCGCTCATAAACCCGATCCAGGTCGATCAGACTATATACACGTTCACCCTTCCGCTGACGCTCCTTGTCATGGCCATACTCACGGGGGCGCTCCGCATCACCGGCAGGGTGAGCAGGGTAACCGGCGGAGTCTTCGTGGCAATATACGGTTATTTCCTCTACGTTTACTACTTCATGTACTCCTCTGGGGCTCCCTGAGGTTCATCCCATTTCTGGGAAGCAAAGTTTTTTAATTGGATTTATTACTCCCTTATTAGAGTCTAAAACTCGTTCATGGAGGTGTGAGCATGAGAAGATTTTGGGCTTTAGCCCTTGCCCTGCTCTTCCTCGGATCCCTCGGGGCCCAGCACAGGGTCGGGGCCCAGGAAGAGCTGACGGTCTATTCCTACGACAGCATAGAGTGGTGGATGAAGGAGATAGTTCCGATATTCGAGCAGAAATACGGCGTCAAGGTGAACCTCGTCCTCATAGGCGACGCCGGGGAGGTTCTAAACAGGCTCATCCTCGAGAAGGACAACCCGCAGGCCGATGTAGTCATCGGCATAGACAACAGCTACCTCGCCAAGGCCATAGACGCGGGCGTCCTCGAACCCTACGAGCCTGCCAACGCTGACGTTATCCCGGACTGGATAATCGAGAAGTTTGACCCCACGTTCCACCTCACGCCCTATGACTACGGGTACATCGCCATCAACTACCGCAAGGACATGGTTCAGAACCCGCCGACCAGCCTCGAGGACCTCACCAAGCCGGAGTGGAAGGGCAAGCTCATCATCGAGGACCCGCGCACCAGCTCGCCTGGAATGGCCTTCCTCCTGTGGACCGTCGCGGTCTACGGCGACGACTGGCTCTACTACTGGGAGAAGCTCAAGGAGAACGACGTCCAGATAGTCAAGGGCTGGAGCGAGGCGTGGGGGGCCTTCGTCGAGGGTGAGTACCCGCTCGTCCTCAGCTACGCCACCTCCCCGGCCGCGACCGTTTACTACGAGAACAACACCAACATCGGCGCCGTGGCGTTCAAGGAGGGTAACTACCTCCAGATCGAGGGCGCGGGAATAGTCAAGGGCGCCAAGAACAGGGAGCTGGCGGAGAAGTTCATAGAGTTCCTCATCAGCGAGGAGGCCCAGGAGAAGCTCCCGCTCAACCAGTGGATGTACCCCGTCAACAAGAACGTCGAGCTCCCGGAGGTCTTCCAGTACGCGGCTGAGGTTGAGAAGCCGGTGACCGTTGACTCGGCGGAGATAGAGAAGAACTACGAGACCTGGCTCAACCAGTGGACCCAGCTTATGGTCGAGGACAAGAGCCCCGATGAGATACTCGGCAAGACTGCCACCGAAACCGGCGGAGAAAACGAAAGCGCCGGCATCTGTGGACCGGCCCTGATGATCAGCCTCGCCGTAGTGCCCCTCCTTTTCAGAAGGAGAGGTTGAGCGTTTATCTTTTTCTTTTGTTCTACTCCGTTCAAGACATCTGAATGGTCCCGCTATTTTTTGGCGAGGTTTAGCACCACTGTAATGGAATCCCCCTCCTGCGCAACCTTGACCCAGAACCTGTTAAACCTGTTTAAATCATTTTTAATCTCCGGATAGCCGGCGAAGCTCAGATAAAAGTACTCCACGAATTCATTGTGAAACACTGGGTGATAGTAGTCTGCGAAATACGGAAACTTCATTCTCCAGGTTATACCGTCAGAATATCCCGGTGGCAGGTAAGTTCTTGTGTCCAATGAGCTAATTCCGCTATCAAGGATCAAATTTGGATGATTCCTCTGGAAAATCTCTCTCAAACCTTTGGATATTCCCGCCAAATCCGTAGAACTAATCCTGTAGTCTTTAGATTTGAAGTCTTTAGCCGTCAGAACGTCAATTTCTTTAACTGTGATGTTCCCTCCCTCTTTTCGGACTTCGTAGATAGTTGCATTTGAAATTATGCGTGTTTCTCCAAGTGTCTCCTTCCGATATGCTGACCAGGCTCTGTAATACGTCCCCAAATCCATAGCCGGGGGGTGCTGATCCAGGAGGAAGTATTCACCATTGATTTTAACAGCCGCTGCCGTGTGCCCAATTTCTGTGTTTTCAAACTCAATGTCAAACACATAAACAGGAGAATAACCCATCTCTAGCAAGAGTGCGGTGGTTAGAATCGCGTAGTCACTGCAAACACCTGCCCTTTTTTGGATGGTCTCGTAGGGGGTTTGAATTTCTATGCCGGGTTCTGCTGTGATATCTGTGATTTCTCCATTCGTTGTCCAAATGGTTGGTGCAGGCAAAAGTGATTTGGAGTAGTTGTACTCTATGTTCTCATCAAGCCACTCCAGAACATTCCACGCACTTTCCTGTAAAGTTTTTCCTTTCAACTGGTTCGCGAGGTAAGAGACCTTTGAAAGTTCTTGTTCAGTTAAAGCGCATTTAAGAGCGTCCTCAAAGATATACTTCCAATAACCACTGGAGCATTCACTGGTGGTGAGAGCATTTGTAGGTGTTCCTGTCATTTGGCTCGGAGTTTGCGTATCTACGTAACCCGGAGTATACGTGTCGGTTTCCTGCAAAGGCGCATCTTGAGAGTTTCCGAAAATTCCTGGTTTAATTTCATCAAAAGCTCCCTGTGAGTACAGATAACCTGTCAGAATCAGCAAGATTGCAATCCCAACTGCTACATACTTTCCTCTGGATTTTTTCCTGTGAGGCTGATACATGTCCTGCTTTTCGGCGGGCATCCCTGAGCCCCCAGTAAAGCTATGATACGATTTTTACGCCGAAATATAAGATCCTTTTGGGGCTGTTTAATCTTTTGCTCCTGCAAACAAGCTCCTCAAAGAACACCTGGTGGAAGTGAAGTGCATGGGAGCAGTCATTTTAAGAATGGCGGGCCCGGCGGGATTCGAACCCGCGACCTCCGGCTTAGAAGGCCGGCGCCCTATCCTGCTAGGCTACGGGCCCTCGGGTTAGTGGTCTTGGGGGAGTTTTATAAAAGTTTTGGTGGGAGCAGGCTCACGGATACAGCCTGCTCGGTGTCCTCGGGAAGAGCGTTGCCCAGCGGACGTGGTCGAGCTTGAGAACCCACGCCACGAGGCGCTCAAGGCCGAGGCCGAAGCCGCTGTGCGGGACGCTACCGTACTTCCTCAGGTCGAGGTACCACTCGTAGTCCTCCGGGTTCATGCCCTCCTCGAGGATCCTCTGGACGAGCTTGTCGTAGTCGTCCTCACGCTGGGAGCCACCGATTATCTCGCCGTACCCTTCCGGCGCGAGCATGTCCGCGGCGAGAACCTTTCTTGGGTCTTCAGGGTCCTCCTTCATGTAGAAGGCCTTGATGTGCTTTGGATAGCCGTAGACGAAGAACGGGCTCTCGAACTCCTGGGTGAGAATCCTTTCCTCGTCCGCGCCCATGTCCTCGCCCCACTCGATCTCGACGCCCTTGCTCTGGAGTATATCTATCGCCTCGTCGTAGCTTATCCTCGGGAACGGCGGGACGGCGTTCTTGAGGGTGGTCAGGTCCTTCCTGAATGTCTCCACGTCGCTCTTCCTGAGCTCAAGCGTCCTCTGCACCATGTAGCTCACGAGCTCCTCCTCGACCTTCATGATGTCCCAGAGGTCCATCCAGGCCGCCTCAAGCTCGAGGTGCCAGAACTCGGTGAGGTGCCTCCTCGTCCTGCTCTTCTCGGCCCTGAAGCTCGGGGTGAGCGACCAGACCTTTTCGAGGCCGAAGATGGCAGCCTCAAGGTAGAGCTGCGCCGACTGGCTAAGGTAGGCGTAGCGGTCGAAGTACTTGAGCTTGAAGAGCGTCGCCCCACCTTCAACGGCCCCGGTGACGAGTATCGGCGGGAAGACCTCGTACCAGCCGTCCTGGAGGAGCCACTCGCGGGCGGCCTGCATCATCGTCGCCTTGACCTTCATTATGCTCGCGACCTTCGGCGAGTGGAGGTGCAGGTGCCTCACGTCGAGCAGGAACTCCTCACTGGCGTCCTTGGTTATCGGGAAAAAGTCCACGTTCTGGATGACCTCAAGCTTGTCTGCCTGGACTTCCACGCCGGTCGGAGCCCTCGGGTCAGGCTTGACCGTTCCCTCGATTATAACGCTCGACTCGATACCGAGCTTTTTTGCCTCCCTGTAGGCGTCCTCGTTGAGCTCTTTGGAGAATATCACCTGAACAATTCCGCTTGAGTCCCTAAGCACTATGAAGACCTTCTTTCCGACTTCTCTCTTTCTGTAAACCCATCCGGCGAGCTTGACGCGCTTACCTTCCATCTCGGGCTTAACGTCCGCGCAATAAACCTTATCAATCATCATTACCACCTCCAGAGGCTTTGAAATGGACTTTATAACGGTAGCGATTCCAGACTGCCCACGTCAGCAGAAGAGCCTCAATTTATCCACGGCTCAAGGACGGTTATCCCGTTCCGTACCATCAGTATCGGCGGCATGGTTTCGGGTTTCCCTTTCTACATTTAAATCCTTTGGGCGATTTTATGTCGTTGTGTCAAAATTTTTAAGTATCGCAGTGTCATATATCCAACGGGTGATGGGATGTTCGCTCTCATTGGTACGGTTGTCGATGCTGAAAAAGTCCTGAGGGACCATGCAGTCTTGATTGATGGAAACAGAGTAATAAAAGTTATCCCCCGGGAGGAGCTTGGGGAGTACGGGGTTGATGAAACCTACGGCGGCGATGGCTACCTCGTTCTGCCGGGTCTAATCAACACCCACACACACGTGGCGATGTCCAGACTCCGCGGGCTCGGTGAGGATTTGCCGATAGAGCGCTGGCTCAAGGAGGTTATCTGGCCCGCCGAGCTCGAGTGGACGCGCGAGGAAGTCCACCGCTGGGCGCTCCTTGGAATGGCAGAGGCCCTGGCCAGCGGATCCACGACGATAAACGACCACTACTTCTTTGCCGATGAGATAGCCCGGGCCGCACGGGAGCTTGGGATCAGGGCGTTCATCGGCCATACCGTTATGGACACTATTGACTTCCCAATAGCCGCGCCCGAGGAGGGCTTCCGCTTTTACAGACAGTGGGAAGGGAAGGACGAACTCGTCAAACCAACCCTCGCCCCCCACGCGACGAACACGGTCTCACTTGAGCTCATGCGGGAAATCGGCGCCTTTGCACGAGAGAGGAACGCTCTGCTCCACATCCACCTCTCCCAGAGCAGGGAGGAGGTGAGGACAGTTAAGGAGCGCTACGGGCTGACTCCGGTTGAGTACCTCGCCGAGGCAGGAGTTCTCCATGAGAA
>DRGF01000135.1 GCA_011050175.1 Thermococcus sp.
AAGAGGCCCGTAAACAGGTGGTAGAACGGCTGGGACAGACCGAGGCGGAACGTGAGCATCCCCAGAACGCCGGAAATGATGAATATGAAAAAGGCATATAGCCTCTTCCCACCCCTCTCCGTGAGAATCAGAAAGACCGCTATAAGCCCGACCAGAAGGCGGCCCACTTCAGGAGTGTATAAGGGAGCAAGCACCATATAGAAAGGAGCCAGAGGGAGGACAAAAAGCACCGCCAGAAAGCTCGCCCAGAGGGCTATCCTGACGACCTCCATTGCCCGCCCCTGGAGTACGAGCCTGTGTGCCGGCAGGACTCCAAGGGCAGTCCCCTCATCTGGAACTCCAAGAAACGCGGAGGGTATAACGTCCAGAAAGGTGTGCGTCAGCCCCATTGAAAAGAGCAGGAGGTTGTCCCTGACCCCAAAGCCAGCCAGGAAAGTACCCAGCGTATTGACGTGTATCCCGGGGGATATCCCGCTCAAGGTTCCCCCGGCGATTCCAATCAGCAGTTCCCGCAGCACAGGTCATCACCGGAGTTGACCTCAAAGGCGGGCATGTTCCTGTAAGTTGTGAAGAACCCATACGCCTCCAGTGTCTCGTTTGGCTGGACTGAAACGTTGAGCGACTTTCTGAGCTTAAGAATAACCCAGCAGTCTCCATGGGTGACGTTGGCTATCCCAAAGCCGTTCCTGTAGACTTTGACCCATGAAACGTTTCCGGCTATCCTTGCAAACTTCCCCTCGGAGAAGGAACAGATACCGTTGGGAAGGCTTTCCCTAGGATTGACCACGATGCAGTCAAGGCAGAGAAGCGAGGACTTCCTTCTGAGGGCCTTGAACTGTATTACATCGCCCCTTCTGGCAGAGAAGCCGTAGACCCTCATGTCAGTGCAGTTCAGCCTGAGCGAGCGGCCGCTCTCCACGACCATGCAGGTGCCCGTTGCAATGTCTCCAATTTCAGCGCCCATCAGAGGCTTCTCCTGGGCCATTCCAAGGAGCGCTACGTCATCCTTTGAATCCACTAAAAGCGAAAGCGTTGAATAAAAACGGACAATCCCAAGAACACGAACCCTCTGGCCGGGTTTAAGCTCGGTTCCGTAGGGCAGGTAAAGCGCTATCTCCTCGCTCCCATTCCAAAGTACAGTCTTCTGGCCGGAGTACAAGATGGTTCCCTCCACGGCCCACGGCATTCCGTCGGAAGGTTCCTTCGGCGGGCTGACACGGCTATAACGCACCGGATAGAATTTACCGCCGTACCACATACCCTCGACCCGCACGAATTCGCCCTTTGGAATGTCCAGCGGTACCGCCAACCTCACCTTGGTGGGAGTCAGCAGGTAGTACCCGCGCGAAGGCCAGTACGCACCGGTTGTAGTCTCGAGGGGAAAGGTCGGCTCCGTCTGCTCGATGCTTTCCGGCCGTATCCTAATTCCGGACGAGGAGTTGAAAGGAACCCCCGTAACCCTGTAAACCCTGCCGACCTCCAGAGAAGAATAGACCCCAACACTTCCCTGACCGTCCGTGAGGATTGAAAAGCCATCTCCGGAGTAAACACACACCCCCACAAATTCACTTGATTCGACTCGCTGATTACCTATAACTAGCAACATGCTCAAAACCATCACAAGACATATTGACAACACCACATACAATTTCCCTTTTGTGACCATGGTATATAGTAACAGCCGAACCTTAAAAATCTTACTCTATTGTATAGTGGAGCGTGTGGAGGAATAAAATAGAATCAGTAGACTTCACCACTCGGGTAGACCACGATGCCGCTCTCGGTTATCTCGAAGGGATACTTCTTCATCGAATGCTTGGTTTCACGCATCTTCCTTACCAGGAGGTAGCGCTTCAGCTCGACCTCCTTCTCAACGAAATCGAGAAGGACGACACCCCTGGCTATGTACTCCTCTATGCCGTAGCGGCTTATCTTGCCATTGGCCGGGTCTGGGGCCTCGGTGGTGAGTATAGATGTGACACCCATCTCAAGGAGAATCGTGTGGAGCTGAAGAAGAACTTCCCTTATTTCGTTTTCTACCCCCAGCCTGAACGCGATGGAAGGAATCGAGTCTATCACGAGCCTCTTGGCATCGATGGCCTTGACAACGCGGTATATGTAGCGGAGGAAGTCCTCTGCCCGGAGGTTGCCCTCGAGAACGTACTGCTCCTCCGAGGGAAGGCCTACAACCGCACTCACGCCGTCTATAATGGCCAGCTTCCCCTCTTTCTCATACTTCTCAAAGTCCCATCCAAAGGCGCGCATCTCTCTCCTAAGATCCTGGGCCCTCTCCTCAAGGGTAACGATAACTCCGGGTTCGTTGTAGAGCTCAACGCCCTTATAAACAAACTGGACACCAAAAGTGGTCTTACCGCTTCCGGTAGGGCCGGTAACCAGAACCGTGGTCCCGCTGGGAAAACCACCTTGAATTATATCATCAAAGCCGGGGATACCACTTTTCAATCGCTCAATTGTGTATTCCATAAGCATTATAAACCACCCCCAGAGTTCTTTACGAACCCGTCTTTCTCAGCTAGTATGGCATATGGCATCCCGAAGATATAAACCTTTTGGAGAAATTTCATGTCTTTACACCGGAGTCAGAGAGTATTATGACGATATGACCTGGAAAACCCCGAATTAAGTCAAATTTTTGGTGTATCCTAAAGTCTCTCCAAGGGGAAAACTGTTTTATGCTCAAACCCCTAATCCACAGTTTGAGAGGTGAAGCTATGCTGGATCCATTCGGGCCCGAGGCCAAGCGGCTCGTCAAAGAAGAGTTCGGGGGAATAACCGAGTTACTTATGATAATCCCCTCGTATGTTGGAATTGACGCGGCCCTGGAGAGGGTCAGCTGGGTAAAGTCAGGCGAAATACCCAAGGACACACTTGAACTTGAAGGCATACGGGACCTGCTCACCTTCTACGCACTCCTGGGAGCACTGGCCCTCGCCCCATACGGCCTCGAGAGAGAGCTCGTCAGGGAGGCCAACCTAGGGATATACCACAGAAGGATCCTTCAGAGAGGAACCCTCGTGGGTGTCTCCACACCCCTCGAGAGGGTTTCCGACGGCGAAATTCCCGAGAAGGACAGAACAATACTCGAGAGAACCCACCACACGGAGCTACCCCCGGAGGAGAGGAAGAAACTGCAGCTGAGATACAAGATACACCTGTCAAAGTTCCTGGAGCTGTGGGAAGGCTCCCTCAAAGAGGTCTACGTGAGAAACGGGTACGCGTACCTCACGGAGGAGGGTGCCATTGAGCTGTGGAAGCGCTCCTTCGAGAGGAACTTCGACAGGGCAGTGAACCTGCTCTACGAGGTGAGGGACGAGCTGCCCGACTACTACCTCCGGCTCTACGAGAAGCTCGGCGAAATAGCACGCGAGTACTACAAGGACAGGCTCGAAAGGATGGGCTCCGCCAAGGCCGCGCCCCTACGCTTCGACCTGTTCCCGCCGTGCGTTAAAACTGCCCTGAGCGGCGTCCCATCGGGCCTCCGGAACTACGCCATAACGGTTCTCCTCACAAGCTTCCTGAGCTACGCAAGGCTCTGCCCCAACCCCCCAAAGAGGGACGTGAGGATAAAGGACTGCGTGAGCGACCTGAGCGTTGTGGAAAAGGAGATACTGCCCGTGATCATCGAGGCTGGCAACCGCTGTTCACCGCCCCTATTCGAAGATCAGCCCCACGAAATCAAAAACATCTGGTATCACCTCGGCTTCGGATTAACGGACAAGCCGACGCTCGAGGACAGCGGAAACTCGACCTGGTACTTCCCGCCCAACTGCTCTAAGATACGAGCCAACGCGCCGGAGCTCTGCAAGCCGGACAGGGACTGCAGGAACATAAAAAACCCCTTGACATACTACCTCAGGAAGCTCTACATCGAAAACCGGAAGAAGGGCGAAGGCGAGGACAAAGAACCGGACGGCGGTGAGGAAAATGGCTGAGCTTCTCAGGGAGATAACAAGGGAGGAGCGGGCGCTCTACTACAAAAAGGAATGGAGCGCGGAGAAGCTGCCGGAGTTCATTGTCAAAACCCTTGAGAACAGGGAGTTCGGGTTCGACCACACCGGCGAGGGGCCAAGCGACAGGAAGAACGTCTTCCTCGACGTCCGCGACCTGGAAGACTACGTAAAAACAACCGCCCCCTACGCCGTCTATTCCAGCGTCGCCCTCTACGAGGAGCCCAAGGCGATGGAGGGCTGGCTCGGGGCAGAGCTCGTCTTCGACATAGACGCAAAGGACCTGCCCCTGAGAAGGTGTGCACACATCCACGAGCACGGCCAGGTGTGTCCCGTATGCCTCGAGGACGCGAAGGAGCTTGCCAGGGACACCCTCATAGTCCTCAAGGAGGACTTCGGCTTCGAGGACGTTCACGTGGTCTATTCCGGAAGGGGCTACCACATACGCGTTCTGGACGAGTGGGCCCTAAAACTTGACGGCAAAGCCAGGGAAAAAGTCCTGGCGTACATCAGCGCCGCTGAAGAGATAACCTTCGATGACATTCAGAGCAGGAAGATAATGCTCTCCTCCTGCTATTATCGGGTTTTCCGGCTAAGATTTGGGTACTTCGTGAGGAGAGCCACAGAAAATCACCTGTTCAACATGGGCCTGAAAAAGGGCCAGATTGAAAAGCTCCTGGAGGAAAGGGAGCGCATATACGAGGACTTCGTCAGAAAGGGTCTCTTAACTGCCTTCCCCAAGGGGATAGGGTATAAAACCCTGACAAGGCTGTTTTCCCTGTCGAGTACGTTCTCAAAGGCATACTTTGACGGCCGCGTTACTGTCGATGTTAAAAGAATCCTCCGCCTCCCGTCGAGCCTGCACTCAAAGGTCGGGCTGGTGGCAACGTACATCGGCTCGGATGAAAGAAAGCTTGAAAAGTTCAACCCATTTGAGGACGCCGTTCCCGGCTTCAGGAAGGAGGAAGTCCAGGAGGCATACAGCGAATGGCTGGAAGAGCATGGGGATGAACTGTGAACGGGAAGATAAAAATCGCCACGGCAATGCTGATATGGGGCAGCGTGGGAATATTCGCGCGTTTCTCGAACCTGTCCGGCCTAGGGGTTGCTTTCTTCAGGGTTTCCCTCGGCGCCCTCCTGCTCCTCCCCATCTTAGCAGGGAAGAAGAGATGGCTCCAATCACTCCCCTCGCTTCTGCGAGAGATGTGGAAGCCCCTTCTAGCACTGGGCGTTTCCCTCGCCCTGAACTGGGTCTTCCTGTTCACGGCGTTCAACTACACCACCATAGCCAACGCGGTTCTCGTCTACTACCTGTCCCCGATAATAGCAACGGTTATCTCGTGGCGCTTCCTCGGTGAGAGGCTGAGCCCACGAACCTGGCTCCTCATAGGCATTGCATTCCTGGGCCTTATTCTGATCATGAGCGGCCAGAGCCTTGACCTGAGCGACAGGAACTTCATAGGGATTCTGCTCGCCCTGGTAGCGGCCTTTTTCTACGCCCTGATACCGAACCTCGGAAGGTTCCTGCGCGGGATTGACGGCAAAACGCTGACGTTCCTCCAGCTCGCCATAGCATCGCTTGTGCTGGCTCCGTTTATTGCCGTCATGGGCACGGGAGAACCCGTCTGGTGGGCGGTTTTCGTCCTCGTTGCTGTTCACACAGTCCTGGCACTGTTTCTCTACATGGACGGGCTCAAAGAGGTTGAAGTCAACGAGGCGGCCCTGCTGAGCTATCTGGACCCGATGAGCGCGGTCGTGTACGCGTTTCTGGTATTCGGAGAGGTTCCAGAGCTCAGAACAGCAGTGGGCGGGGCCATGATCCTCCTCGCATCCCTACTGGATATTAAGGCGAGGGGGTCGTAGCCCGCCTTCTGTCTCAGGGGGACATTCGACTGAGCGGCCTACCACGGGGCTCGCACCGGGAACTCATCGCCCCCTCTTTGGCCTTGCACCCCGCGGGACGGCCGTTTCACCGCTCCCCGACGGGTCGTCTGCGGGTTAGCTCGGGTGCCGTCACCGGCCCCTTCGCCGCTTTCATCCCCCTCTCCGCCGGGACGTGTCGTTTCTGCGCCGTTGCCCTCCCTCTCGGGAGGTGCCTTGCGGCACCGCGGCCCCGGTGAGGTGGGCGGAACTTCCTCGGGAGTGCCCCGAGAGTCCCCGACCCCCTCGCCTAAAGGAAGTAGAGAAAAGGGGAGAATAAAAAGGTTTGGTAAACATGGATTACTTCTTCGGGAGCTCTCTGTTTTCCCTGAACTTCGGCATCTTGGGCCTCTTGAACCTGCCCAAGGGCGAGCGTCTCTTGGGCTTCGGTCTGACGCGCTTCTTTCTGGACTCCTCGGGCCGAGTCAAGTAGTAGAAGGCGCCTGCAGCCAGGACGACGAAGGCTATCACCACAAGCCAACCCAAGAAGCCCGCAGAGCTACCGCCGATGGTCGTGGTGTTCGATGGTGTGCTGGATGAAGTCGCGGAAGTGGATGTAGACGTTGTATTCGTCGCAGGGGGCTCTGGAGGCGCCAGGTAGAGCTCTCCCATAGCAGTGCTCGTTTCCCCTGCCGCAATAAGGGCGAACTCGTAATAGACTGTCTCCCCCGTTGGAACCTCGAACTCTACCGCTATCTCGCTGGTTCCTGGGGGTATGGAAACCCCTATGGAATCTTTGTACAGCACACCATCATCCGTCGATAGTTTATACCTAAGAAGCCCGTCCACACTGCTGCCAGAGGGGTTTTCGACGACGAGCCTGAAGAGCAGCACCCCCTCCTCGGCAGTCTCCTCGTAAGAGACGTTCGTGAGAACTGGAGGGGCTGAAACGGTGTAGGTAACGTTGCCCTCCCCAATCAGGAGTTGGCCGTATGTCAGCTTTATAACTGCAGTTACGGTGCCCGCCACGTTTGTCGGTAGAGGTGCCTCAAGAACCTGTGTGCCATCTCCAATCTGCACCTGCCTCACGGTCTTTGATACCAGCTCCCCGTCCCTGTAGGCCTCAACAGTCAGGTTCATATCAATTGACATCTCGGATAGAACCGTCACGTACGCCCTGTTGTCCTCGTTCACTTTCACTTCGTCGGATTTTAAGGAGACCCCTACCAGTGTGACTCCGAACTTCACGGGGAAGTCCTTGGAGTATCTGTAAGTGTCCCCGTCATACGTGATGAAATAGTGGAGCCTGTACGTCCCGGCGGGGAGGTCATATCCGACGGGCACCTCAAACCGAACGAGGTTGTCCCCCGGCACGAAAGTCAGCGACCTGTTCTCGAAGAAGTATGTCTTCCCGTCCCTGGTCAGGGATACCTGCCCAACCGCGGAGACGTTCCTGTGGCCGATGTTGGTAACGTGGGAGAAAACGACTATAGTTTCCCCGTTCAGAACGTAGGATGAGCCCGGCCGGTTTTGAACGTAGGCCTCAGCAACACCAAAAGTGAGGGGCTCTGAAATCACGTGAAGGGGGATCCGGGCGAGTAGTATATAAATGTCCCCACTGGACGTGGAAGCCAAGAATCTCATGACGAGCGTGTATGTGCCATTAGAGATGTTGGAGGGGCAGGTGATAGTATACAAGAAGGAATACCCACGCTCGGGGGCCCAGTCGCTGAAGACGAGGGGGAAGATGTTGAACGTGAAACCGTCAATCTTATTCCCGGAGGAATCCTCGACCCAGAAATACTGGTAGCGTACGGTCTTGTAAGTCAGCCCTCCTGCGTTTATAAGCCATATCCTCCCGGAATCGTAGTCCCCCCTGAGAACCGTTATCTCATCGCTTGTTTCAAGTCGATATAAATATGCGGAAGCTCCAGGAATTAACGGGACAATCATCAGGAGCATGATAAACACTATCGCCGCGTTCCGCATCCGTTTTCACCAAAAGTAATTGTGTTCTTTTTTGATATAAACCCTATCCCCCATAGAACAGTATAATGATGCCCATTCCAACCAAGCTCACGAAAAAGACCATCATAAGTCTGTAAAGGGTACTCCCCGAGACATGCGGGCGTATGATGATACCCAGTATCGTGAGCATGATTCCGTAAGCCATCGCAAAAAGCCCGAGGGCAACGTTAATTGGAAACCCCAATATCATCATGACACCAAGAATGGCCCCCGCCAGCACCGTGACGTGGGGCACCGTGAAGATTAGATAGTCCCTGAGAACATTGGTGTCTTCGTCCATAATCATCACTCCGCTATAAATGCGTAGGTCGTGGTGGTCGGAAGGGTCCGCCTAATCTTGGGGAGCAGGTAGCGGGGATAAAGCTCCTCGTCCTTCTCGTCCAAGATGCTGTATGTGCCAAGGACTTTGTCTATAACTTTGACTTCCACGCGTCCCCTGACCCTGAAGTAGCCCCTATGGAGGGTGCTTATCTCCAGAACTATGGGCACCTTGAGGCGCTCGCACTCATCACCATCCAAGAGGTCCCGCAGATACTCAAGCTCGGAGCGCCGGAAGTAGTGGTAGCTCCCATCGCGGAGTCTAACACCCGGCTCCTTCTCCCCCAGGAGCTGGGAAAGGGTAGGGCGGAAAGCGGGAAGGTGAAGGTTCATCCTGGCGATCTCTCGGTTCAGCAGGTCTTCCGCCTTTGTCATATTTATGACTACGGTCAGGGCACAAAAAACTTTGGTTAACATCAAAATGTAAATTAAAGAAGATTCTGGCCATGAAATGGGCATTTTAGTGTCAACAGTATAGAGTTTCATTCGCTCCATCGTCATATTGACAAAAATCTAGTGAAAAGGCTTTTATCGGATTAAACGTTCAGTAATTTGGCATAAATCTGAACATTAGAGCATTCACCTGGTGATAAAAATGAACGAAATTTCCACAGTTGGAATCGCCCCAGGAGTCAAGTCACCCGCGTTCATCCAGCTGGTCTTCGTCGACATCAACGG
>DRGF01000187.1 GCA_011050175.1 Thermococcus sp.
GTCCTTTTTCATTCGGGCTTCCTTCAGAAAAAGTGCCTCCCTGAGTTTTCTTGGAAGCAACGATGACTCAGACAGCATGAACCTCACGTTCCAGCGCTGCAACTGGAGCGACTACGGCGGTGTCATCGTACAGTTCATCTCCGATGACCAGCGCTTTCATTACAAAGGCCGGCATTTGCTGGTTGATGCCTTTGATTGTTCAGAGATTATGCGGTCTCAAATTCCGGATTTCAAGCGAAGATGGGTGGTCTTTGATGGGATACACGTTCGGAAACTGGATGACGTCAGGAGTGTGTTCTTCGCGGGCACCCTTTACGATCCACCGACCGGAAGGGAGGAGCTGAGGTACTGGGGTGTCTGGCTTGGCCTTTTCCTGGTCATAGGGCTTGCGATAGGCATCGGCGTTGGATGGGCCCTCTGGAAAAGGCGGTGAGTTCGCGGCTGTTTGGCGTAGATTTTTAAGATTTTGGGCTTGTTTGTTTTGTGATGGTGTTCTCAAAGTCCCTCAAGTCGAAGGCCAGCTCAAGGTTTTCTTTCCCCTCAATCCTTTTTGCGATTATTCCGAAATGCTTCTCGTAATCTTCAAGTCCAACGAGTTCGCCCTTTTTCTCAAGGCGTTTCAGAACCTTTTCGGCTCCTCTTGACGTTAAATCGCTCCACTTGACCTCAACAAAAAGGGCCTTTTTTGAACTTTCATTCAGGGCCACCACGTCGATCTCCTCTCCTCTGTGCCACCACCTGCCAATCTTCGTGAATCTGAAGGGCAGGAGGTTTCTTCTGTTCGCCTCAATCAGGAACTCCCTCGCGATCCCTTCGAATGGCTTTCCGAGGAAGGTGTTGAAGTTCCTGTCAAAGTCCTCGATTGCCGCCTCGACGAAGTTTCCCTCAATCTCTTCGTAGTATGGGTTCACGAATCTTGACCAGAAGAGGAAGTAGTTGTCCGCTATCTCGTAAATTCCCTTCTTTCCGAACAGGGGCGTTACTTTCCTCACTATCCCAAGCTCACCGAGAACCCTCAGGTACGGCACGACTTGGTTTTCCTTCATGTAGCAGAAGTTCGCTATCTGGGTGACCTTTGTGTTTCCCCTTGCTATGGCCTCCAGTATTGCCAGATACGTGGATAGCTCCCTCAGCTCCTCACTCAAAAGGGCCCTCGCCTCCCTGAAGAGGAAAGCGGACGAGTTGAAGAAGTTGACCCTTATCTCCTCCTCGACGTTTCTTCCGCTGAAGAATTCGAGGTATTTTGGAGTTCCGCCGGTCACCGAGTATATTTTCACGAGGTCTTCGGTACTCGAGTCGAACCACTCAAAGAGGTGCTTAAACCTCAGGGGCTGGACTTTAATGTTTGCGTCACTTCTCCCGTAGATTGGGCTTGAATAGCTGAAGAACTCCCTTTCAAGGAGTGAAACGTAGGAGCCGGATACAATCACGAGTGCGTTGAGGTCGCGGTTCTCCTCGATGGCCCTTGAAAGCTCGCTGAGAATTCCCCCATCTTTTTTGATCAGGTAAGAGAACTCGTCCAGAATCAAGAGTATCCGCTCACGGCTTAGTCCCCTTAAAAGGGCAAACAGTGAGGGGAAATCATGGACTTCGACGTTGAAGCCCACGAAATCGGAGACCCTCCTTGAGAGGAGCCTGAAGTTGTATTCCCTCGGCTTGTCCTCAAAGATAACGAAAATCCTTTTTTTACCTCGTGAGAACTCCTCAAGAAGTCTCGTCTTTCCAACTCTCCTCCTACCGTAAACGAGAACCAGTGTTAACCCTCCCCTGCCCCAGAGACTTTCGAGGGTAGTTAGCTCACTCTGGCGGTTAACGAATTCTCTAAACATGATTATATAAACGTGATTAGAGTTTTTAAGAATTTCGGGTGGACGTCTGTGGGTATAGGGTATTAATTCAGTTACAATTTTTCATTTTGAAAGCCTCGCCCTTCAGGGTGGGGAGGAGGTCAGTTAATAATGCTGAGATTCCAGAAATTCTTTATGTACTCTTTGACGGATTGCAAATATTTATCAAGACTTATTGTACTGTCTAATCTATTTAGGATATGTTTATGGCTGTTATACACTCTGCAGAGATATGCCGTAAAGCATTCTGAATCAATTCCGAGAGAGAATATTATCTCCCACAGCTCTTTAGCCTCGGGAGATACTGATATTAACCACTCTCTATATGTGATGGTATTTTCACCCTTGCGTTTGATCCTAGAGGCAAGTAGTTCTGTCCACCAGTCAACAAAGCGTTTCTCATCATCTTTTGACATCCAGCGTTTAACATGGTCGGCATAGATGAACCTTAGCTTTCCGGCGATTATATTCCTCCAGTTTTCCTTGATAAACTCAATGTCTATAATAGTGTCTCCATATTTGAACGTGGTTCTTTCATTTCCTTTAGTTCGTCTTGGTGGATGTTTACCACGCGGTTCGTCACTATTTGCAAAAGAACTCTTGCCAGGGGATTTCCGAATATCTCTTCTTTTTATGTTCCTTTGTGCAAATGATAACTGCGATGAAATTTTTCCAGGGCTAACTGGTCCGATATCCCTTTGAATTTCCTCAAAATTCTCGTCTATAAATCTGAGGACTTCAAAAAGTTCGTTCAAATATCCCGGGCTCCGTAAACGATTTTCAATTCTTGTAAGAATCTCTTCTTTGGGCATATATTGGACTTCTTTCATATAATCTAAGGCATGATGAAGAATTGCACTTTTGACGCCTTGTTCTCCGTAAATCCGGGATACCAATTCCAGCAGAATGTCAGTTTCCCATTTTCTTTTTCTACCCCAATCATGGGTGAATAATGAGTCATTATTGAATAAACCTAAATTCATGAGGTATCTAATCTCTTCATCAAGCAGGCCATCTGGAAGACTGTTTTTGCTGATCCATCTTTTAGGGAAATCTATTAGCTCATCTACGTCTCTGGATATTTCATCAGGTATCCCAAGACGTCTCGCCCATTTTCTATGAATCCTCCACTCTGGCATTGTTCTTCCTTAAACTGTTGATCGTTTGTTTTTAAAATTAATTTCCAAAAACTTTAAATCCCCTTCTTCCCTTTCTCTTCCCATGCCCGGTGATTGCTTTTGGCCTTGGTGAAGCCCTGCTCTTCTGCCCCGGCTTAGCCCTGAGTTTTGTTTCCACTGGAAATGGAGGTGTTTTGAATGGACGACGAGTTTAAGGTCACCCCATGGGACGTTGAGGGAATGGTGGACTACGCGAAGCTGATAGAGGAGTTCGGAACAAGCCCGCTGACGGATGAACTGCTTGAGAAAACTGCAAGGCTCACAAAGAGCGAGCTGCC
This sequence comes from Thermococcus sp., assembly GCA_011050175.1. Lineage (GTDB taxonomy): Archaea > Methanobacteriota_B > Thermococci > Thermococcales > Thermococcaceae > Thermococcus. The sequence goes on from DRGF01000187.1 coordinate 3,304, forward strand.
GATATTCTTCAGGAGGAGGTTCTTCTTCTCCCACAGGGACTACGATAAGGTTCTTGCTGACTACGAGAACGGTAAGGGCTTCTTCCTCTACACGGGGAGAGGTCCGAGCGGCCCGATGCACATAGGCCACATCATTCCGTTCTTCGCCACCAAGTGGCTCCAGGAGAAGTTCGGCGTCAACCTCTACGTCCAGATAACCGACGACGAGAAGTTCCTATTCAAGGAGAGGCTCACCTTCGACGACACGAAGAAGTGGGCCTACGACAACATCCTCGACATCATAGCGGTCGGCTTCGACCCGGATAAGACCTTCATCTTCCAGGACAGCGAGTTCACGAAGATCTACGAGATGGCGATACCGATAGCGAAGAAGATAAACTTCTCGATGGCGAGGGCCGTCTTCGGCTTCACCGACCAGAGCAAGATTGGAATGATCTTCTATCCCGCCATACAGGCCGCACCAACGTTCTTCGAGAGGAAGCGCTGTTTAATCCCGGCCGCGATTGACCAGGACCCCTACTGGAGGCTCCAGAGGGACTTCGCCGAGAGCCTCGGCTACTACAAGACCGCCGCAATCCACAGCAAGTTCGTGCCCGGCCTGATGGGCCTGGAGGGCAAGATGAGCGCCAGCAAGCCTGAGACAGCCGTTTACCTCACCGACGACCCGGAGGAGGCCGGCAAGAAGATATGGAAGTACGCCCTCACCGGTGGAAGGGCCACCGCGAAGGAGCAGCGCGAGAAGGGCGGAGAGCCGGAGAAGTGCGTCGTCTTCAAGTGGTTCGAGATATTCTTCGAGCCCGACGACAAGAAGCTCATGGAGCGCTACCACGCATGCAAGAGCGGTGAAATCCTCTGCGGCCAGTGCAAACGCGAGCTTATCAAGCGCGTCCAGGACTTCCTGGTGGAGCACCAGAAGAAGCGCAAGGATGCCGAGAAGAAGGTCGAGAAGTTCAAGTACACCGGCGAGCTCGCGAGGGAGCAGTGGGAGAAAAGCATCCCGGAGCCGTTGAAGGGATGAACGGCCTGTCCCCCTTAATCTTTCATACCCTTTTGACATGCCTGGCACTGTCCATGTGTCCATGTATCCATTCGGTCAACGCCCTGATTTTCTGAAAATTTTTTCATCATTGTCTGTTTTACACTGTGCATCTCTCGACACCACAGTTCATGTTGGTATCTCGTAGGCCCCTTGGCATCGTTTTTTTCACGGGAAAAGGGATATTAGCCCCGAAAAGCTTTCATGCTGCTGGAGGTGGTTTCATGAAAAAGAGTGAAGCCCTCGCAGTTTTAATCGGAACTCAAATAGGTGCTGGTGTCCTCGGATTGCCCTACGCAGCCAAGGATGTCGGTCTAATCCCGTCAATTCTCGTGCTCGTGGGGATAATGTTGCTCATGCTGTTCACCGCCAGGATAATCCTGTACTTCTCTGCAAAACTTGGTGGTGCCCAGCTGAGCACAATGGCCAAAAAAACGCTTGGACGCGGCGGTGGCCTGGTGATGTTCCTCAGCCTAATTATCATGGGCTTTGGCGCGCTCCTCGCGTATATAGCGGGAATTGGAAACGTGTTTGCGGCCCTCTTTGGAGTGAGCCCGCAGGTCGGTGCCATCGTCTTCTGGGTCTTCGCGTCCCTCGTGATATACCTGGGTCTCGAGGCCAGCGGAAAAAGTGAACTTGCCATGGGCCTTGTAATGCTCTTCCTTTTCATGAGTGTTGGAGCGGTGCTCCTTCCAAAGGGCAGGCTTGAGAACGCCATGTACTCAAACACTTCCTCCCTCTGGACGATTATTGGCGTCTCCATATTTGCCCTCGGCTGCCACTCGGTTATTCCCGACGTTTACAAGGGGCTTGGCAGCTATGAGGAGACCAAGAGGCTCCTCACGTGGGCCTTTGTGATACCCACCGCCATCTACGCCCTCTTCATGGCGTCTTTCCTGCTCGTCTTCGGAAGGGACACGCCCCAGATAGCCACGCAGGCCCTTGAGAGCCTCTTCGGAAGGGTGGGCTTCCTCGTTGGGAACCTGATACCCCTCTTCGCAATAACCACGAGCTACATCGGGTTTGGCCTTGCTCAGCTGAGCAACATAGAGGAGTACCTTGGCCTGGACAGAAAGCTTGCTTGGGCAATAACGGTCATCCCGCCGCTAATAGTATATCTCCTGGGAGTTGGGGACTTCGTGAGCGTTCTTGGCATCGCAGGAAACACCGGTGACCTTCTGGCGTTCATAGTGTTGCCCCTCGCCCTCTACATAACCCACAAGCTTGGATTTGCAAGCGTTGAGGGAGAAGTCGAGGCGGGATGATTTTCTCCCAATTTTCTTTTTAGGCAGGCTGTTTCATTGGGGGATAAAGAAGCGTCTGGATGTACTTCATGGAGAATTGTTTTAACGAAGGTTTATATACTAGTAAATTAAATTGTATATATGACCAAAGAAATAACCAAAAAATCTAAAAAAGAATCTATAACAATTCCAAAAAAGGCTTTTATTGGTATTGTTTCTACGTTTCCGGTAATTGGAATATTGCTATCCAGAGGGGATGTTGGCCCATTAATATTATTCCTTATGGGTATTGTGGTAGGAATATTAATTGGAAAAGGGGTTTTTGAAGAATGAAAATTCGAGACAGTACATTAGGAACCGGTTTCAAGACATTAGGAGCTGGTCTGGTTGTAGTTGGAATCGCTCTTTTAAATAGCAATAAACTTATTGGCATGCTATTTATTGGATTTGGATTAGGTTATAATGTATATCCTTTAATGCAAAAGGCTTTTTTAAGAAAAAAGAAATGAAAAAGAGGTGGAGATGATATGGAGCAAATATGGGGAATCCTCATGGCCGCGGTGGGCCTTTTCATGATGGTTTCTGGCATTACCCGGAGCAACTTCATAGTTTACAGGCTCCTGGTCGCGCGCTCCAGGGGGCTCTGGGGCGAAAACGTGCACCGGTTCTACCAGGTTGTTGGAGCCGTTATAACCCTACTCGGGGTTCTGGCGGCACTTGGGGTCATTTGGTGATGGAAGTTTTAAATGACTGACTTAATTAACTCCGGGAGGGCACCGTTAAGGATATATCCTGCAGAAACGTTGTCCTAGTGGGTGGTCGTCGTGGAGTCCACGAAAAAACGTTCGATAATGGAGTGGCTTGAAGAGTACTGGCCGGTCTCGACGCCATTTCTTGCAGTGTACGTAACGCTCATGCTGGTTCTGTTCGTCCTCAAGGAGGACTTTGCCCTCTTCCTAATCTGGCTGCAGACGCCGGTCTACTGGGTGCACCAGTTCGAGGAGTACATCTGCCCCGGCGGCTTCGTGGAGTTCTTTAACAGGAAAGTCCTGGGCTCAAAGCGGGATGACTGGCCGCTCACAAAAACCCACTCCCTCTGGATCAACGTTCCGATAATCTTCGTCGCGTTCCCGCTCTCGGGCATACTCGCTGGCCTCGTTGATATTTCAATCGGGCTATGGACGGCCTATTTCTCAATCCTAAACGCCCTCTCGCACGTGGGTATGTTCTTCAAGCACGGCTACAACCCCGGCCTCGTGGCGAGCGCATTGCTCAACATACCCATCGGCGCTTACACGGTTTACTACTTCGCCACCAGTCACCCGCTGTCGCCGGGTGCACATATCGCCGGTTTCCTCGTCGCTCTGGCAATCCAGGGGACGCTGATGGTCTGGGGGCTGAAGTTCATGAGGGCAAAGGCAATGTTACGAGAGGGATAAAAAAGAAAAATCAGAAGACTCTGAGAAGCTGAATTGGATTTTAATCAACTTCTCGAAGCTTTTTTATACTTTTGTGCTGTAACTTTTACTGGTGAGTTAAGGGTGAGAAAGGCACTTCTCGCCGTTTTGATGATTCTCCGTGTTTTCATGGGTGGTTGTCTTGGAGGGGGATTGGCACAGCATCACCATGAGGGGATAGGGGTGAAGGTGAGTTGAAGCGGGCCCTTACACTTCTTTTCCTTGTTCTTCTCTCTGCCCCTATTGTCTCGGCTGAGTACTATGTCATCCTCGATGAAAAAGTGAGCGGTCTCTACCCTTATGCCAGAGAAATTGCTGAGCTTCACAACGGGACGGTGTTCATCTCGAACTTCTCCAATCTCAGCTTTCTGGACTCCCAAGACTACGCCCTCCTTGTAGTCAGTTATCCTTGGTTTGATGAGGAGTTCGTTTACTCCATTTATGCCCGTCTGGATTTTGACAGGGACGGCATATACGACCCTGCAGTTGGTTTCCTGCCAGTCAGGGGCTCGTCTGACATTACTTCACTTACGTATTCGCTTCGTGAGTTCAGGCCAGCTGCAGCCATCTTTCTGAAGGCCGGGAGGGTTGACTACGATGAATACCTGGAGCTTTCAGAAAACGCATCCCTTGTGTGGGTTGAGGGCCACGGCAGTCCCCTTGGGGTGAACGTGGGGTCGTGGGGCCTTTACCCTTCACGTCCCGGCAACCCCTCCGGAAAAGTCTTTGTACTCGAATCTTGCGAAGTTGGGAAAGTATGGGAGAGAGAAGATTCCCTTGTCCTCACCCTCCTTGGAAAGGGCTCCCCTGCCGTGGTTGCATCTGTGGATATGGGAGGTGTATCGTACCTTCCAGAGGAGTTCTGGGCCTCGGGGTATCCAGTTGGGAGGCTCGTTCAGATAAGCAATGCCTACTTCAAAAAGGTCGGGATAAAGCCGAAGGCTGTTCTCTTTGGGGATCCGGCACTTGTCCCCGTGAACTCAACGGAGTTCTCCATAGTGGAAAGTCCCGCAACGGGAATCTATTCAAAAATCTTTCCGCGGATAAACGGCCATATTTACACTCCCGGAAAACCTGGCTTGAGGGCGGTTTTTAGGGCCTACGGCAACCTTTTCTCGGTGATTGATTTGTGGAGAGGAATTTTTACGATGGGAGGTATCGGCTTTATAATTATCCTAATCGCCTTCGCGGTGATTTTTGTCCATATTCGTCCGGAGAAGAAAAGCCTTCTTGGGGCGATGCTCTCGGCAGCGGTCTCTTTTCTCCTCCTGGGTGCGGTAATGTACTACCCGCCTCTTGGAGTTTCTCTTCAGATGGTACTATTCTGGACTGCTGTCGCAGTTTTCGAGAAGAAGAAAGTATTTTGGGGGCTCTTGGCACTTATCCTGCCCCCGGCGGTAATAACTTTCATTTCCGTGCTTCTGAATAGAGCAACGCTCTCTTACGGATGTTTTGTAATGTTCGTTTCATTCCTTACCTCGCTCCTTCTCCTGGTGCTGCTTACTGTCTTTGGTAGGGTCTTCCAGAGGGTTCTTGATTCCTAAATCACGCTTTCTCAAACTTTTTCCCCATTTGAACCTGTCTCATCCGATAAAACGATAATACTTGTTTGAAACTGCTAGTTGAAATCTGCGAGCGGTTTATAAGCATGCTTTTCCAGTGTTTGGAGGTGATATCATGGTCAGGCTTCCCTACATGGACGGCTTCTATGAGCTGCGCCCGAGCAAGATTGTGGCTCTTGCAAAGAACTACGCCGAGCACGCAAAGGAGATGGAGAGTGACGTCCCTGA
>DRGF01000004.1 GCA_011050175.1 Thermococcus sp.
GGTTCGCTCCCGTTGTCTTCGGGGGAAACGGAGATTTTGATGGATAGAAACCGATTCATCGGTTTCTCTTTTCTTGGGACTGTGCTGGGGATGGTGGCGTCCTTTGTGCCGGCTTTTACTGCCTCTCAGGCTGCCATCATTGGCTCGTTCTTTTCGAGGGACGAGCGCTCATTTCTGACGGTGGTGTTCTCCGTGAACACCTCCAATTTTCTCTTCTCTTTTCTGAATTTCCTCTCGACCGGAAGGCAGAGGAACGGCATCGTGGCCCTTATGAGTCCTCTGCCTGAAAGTGCACTTCTGTTCTATCTCCTGGCCGCGATCTTTGTCTCGGTCGCTGTCCTCCTTTACGGAGAATCTCTGGCGGTCCTTCTCCTTGGACTGTTCGGGAGAGTCCCTTACCGTTTCCTAAATGGTGCCGTTGTTTTCTTCCTAGTTCTTCTATCGTACACCTTCGATGGTCTCCTGGGTCTTTTGGTTCTCGTGGGCGCGGCAATAACAGGCCTTCTCGCGGTTTTGGCCGGTGTCAGAAGGACGAACTGCATGGGGGTCTTGATGCTCCCCATAATGATAGGATAAGAAGGAGAAAGCGGTTCAGACGGATTTTTCCTTTAGAACCTTCTGGAACTCGGAGTAATCAGTTACGATTTTCTTGCCGTCGAGGGTGGTGAAGTAGACCTTTTTGACCTTCACCGTTTTCACATCGGTGTATTTCATCTCGGGCGGATCGTAAGAACCGGGTTCGACGACCTCGTCCTCGATAACGTACGTTTCGAGGTCCGGCTGCCCGATGTATTTCCAGACCTCGTAGAAGACCTCGGGCTCGAGGTGGATTTCGCCGTCAATCTCTATCCAGTCCGCCCCGGTTTCTTCAAGAAACTCTTTCACTACCTCGAAGTTCATAGAATCACCGAAATATTATATGACGCTAAGGGTTATATACCTATCGCCGAAGTTCCACCGGTGGTGAGAGATGGCGAAGGTTATAGTTGACGCTCAGGCTGCGAGAGCGATAGGCAAAGGTGCTATGATAGTTTTCAAGAAGGGAGTCGTGAGAACCGAGGGCGAGTTCTCTCCGGGCGATATTGTGGAGGTCTACACGCGCGGCGGTAAGTTCCTTGGCAGGGGTTTCGTCAACCCGAACTCCAACATCATGGTCAGGCTCATAACCCAGGACGAGCACACGGAGGTTAACAAGGAGCTCTTCAGGGAGAGGATCAAAAAAGCAAACGATTATCGCAAGAAGGTTCTCGGCTACGACAAGGCCTACAGGATGGTCTACGGCGAGGCTGACTATCTTCCGGGCCTCATAGTTGACCGCTTCAACGAGATCGCCTCGGTTCAGATTTCGAGCGTCGGAATGGAGAGGTTTAAGCTCGACGTTGCCGAGGCCATAATGGAAGCCGAGCCCGAGATTGAGACCGTTTTCGAGAAGAACACTGGAAGGAGCAGGCGCAGGGAGGGACTGCCCGAAATAGAGCGCGTCCTGCTCGGTAAGGAGAAGTACCGCACGGTAATCGAGGAGGGCAGGGCAAAGTTCATCGTGGACATGCGCGGCCAGAAGACCGGCTTCTTCCTTGACCAGAGGGAAAACCGCATCGCGTTGGAGAAGTATGTCAAGCCGGGGATGAGGGTTCTCGACGTTTTCACGTACACCGGCGGATTCGCGATACACGCCGCGGTTGCGGGCGCTGATGAGGTCGTCGCTGTGGACAAGTCCCCCTGGGCAATCAACATGGTCAGGGAGAACGCCAAGCTCAACGGCGTGGACGACAGGATGAAGTACGTGGTGGGGAGCGCGTTCCAGGTCATGGAGAATATGATAAAGAAGGGCGAGAAGTTCGACATAGTGATTCTTGACCCGCCCGCCTTCGTCCAGCACGAGAAGGACCTGAAGCGCGGGCTGAGGGCGTATTTCAACGTCAACTACGCCGGCCTGCAGCTGGTGAAAGAGGGTGGCATACTCGTCACGGCATCCTGCTCTCAGCACGTCGATATGCAGACCTTCAAGGACATGGTCATCGCGGCGGCGGCAAAGGCGGGCAAGTTCCTCAGGCTCCTCGAGCCCTACAGGACACAGGCCCCGGACCACCCGATACTGATGGCCTCAAAGGACACTGAGTACCTCAAGGCCCTGTTCCTCTACGTGGAGGACATGAAGTAAAAATCATATGAGGGCGAAATTTTTATCAATTTATTCTTCGTAATACATGCTTGATAGGTATGCTGGGAAGGTACATCCTTAGGCTCTTCGTGATCTTTTTCGTTATCTTCCTGATAGTGGGTAATCTTACTGCTCCAGCAAAGCTGACCAGGGATGATGTTCAGGTTGATGGGGTTATGGGGGCTTTTTACAAGGTTGGGAAGTTTTTTGTGGTGCCTTTTGAGACTTTGAAGTACAGGCTTGGTTGGAGGGATGATGCTGGGGAGTTTGAGTTTGATGATTCCAGCCTTGATTCCAACCTTGAGCCTGTTCAGACCACTCAATCTGGAGTGCCCCCAGGGTATGTGGAGAAGTACTTTAAATTCCAGGGTGAGAGGTACAAGTTTTACAAGCCTTTGAACCCCAAGAAGTCTCCAGTGAGGGAGGAGTTCAACTTCAGCAGACCTTATGATGGGATGCTTCTTTGGAGGGATTTCACTGCTGGTGACCTTGTTAAGGACTTGTACAGTGAGCCTGTGAATGAGGCACTCAAGCTCTCCCTTGATGCTCTCTATGGAAAGTATGACAAAGAGGACAGGGAAATATTCATCAAGTATGCAAAACTCCATAAAATGTATGGGGGAACCTTGGTAATATTGACAAGGCTAACCCAGTTGGGGCTTTTGGTAAGTTGAAAAGCATTAAAGACCTTGGCCTCCCATACACTCCAGAAGTTATGAGGAATTACCTGATTTCAAACACCATTATCTTTCAGACTTTTGGTTGGGATGTTGACCCAACACTCCCCTCCAAAGTCATCAAGGGTGAGCAGGGTGCAGATTGTGATGGGTTAGTCCTGTTCAGGTATGCTTTCCTGTACAGGTTGAATGAGCTCATGGGGGTTAAAGCAGAGTATTATGAAGTTAGTTTTCATGGAGTGTTCCCCAATGGTGAAGTGAACCCAGTTGGTCATGCTGAACTGTTTGTTTACTACCCAGAGACTGGTAAGTGGGAGGTTTACAGTAGCATGGCCATAACAGAGTACTATTACAAGTACACCAGCAGGAGCATAGACATTGAAACCTACAAAAGGTATTATCACACTCATGAGGCATCTGTAAAGTACATTTACCCAGATAAGGATGTAGAATACTACCTCACTCATAGTGCAAAGGTGTATGCCAAGGATAATGGTAGGATTAAGCCCCCAGAAGTGTATGTGTCTGTTGGTAAGCTTCAATTCAACAGTTTTGAGGAGGCATTGTACTGGTACTTGTACAGTAACATAATGCACAGTGGTGCTGACTTGTACACTTTCATTACTGGCAGGAGAGGGGGTTCAACTCCAGAGGAGGACTTGAAAAAGTTTGAGAATTACAGGGTCATGATATTCCTTTACAAGCTCCCCACCCCAGAAGACCCCAAAGTGTACAAGGTGATGAACTGGTATGGGAGGGATGTTACACTAAGCAGGCTCAAAAAGACTTGATTAAGAAGGGCCAGTACAGGGAGATAAAATTCATTATTGATAAGGGAGAACCCCCAGAATTCCTCAAGAAGCCAAAACCCTGGCTCAATGAAAAAACAGCACCCCCAAGCATCAGGGAGAAAATACAAAACTATGAATCCAGTAAGAGCACAGAACAAAAAGAAGAAGGAGAAAGCATCATAGGCCTCCTAATCAAAGGCTTCAAGAACCTCCTTAAGGGGACTAGATTAGGGGGCTGAACTCCACCCCCTAACCATTCTCACAATGGTCATGTTATTCCTCAAATTGTAACTAACCACTATTACTGAGTACAGGGCTGGGAAGGAGTAAGTGACTATTTTGGTCAGCAGGTCTGGGCTGGTGGGTGTTAAGCCCAGGGGGATTATTGCCAAGCTCAGGCTTAGTGTCAGGAGAATGTTTGCCGCGGTGTTTTGGACGCCCCGCCGCGGGACACGTTTTTATATGTCCGTTCTCAACATTCTCCGGACGATGACGAGAATGCACCTCCACTGAACCCGGCAGCAGAATGATGAGAAAAAGGGTCCGAGTCCCAGTCCGGTCGCTCCACCGACCGAAACCCTTTTCTATTTGGTCGTTTAAACGACCAAAATGGGTGAGTGTATGGTCGAGCTAACGGACTATCTTTTAAAGCTCTCCGCCGAACTGCCATCGAGGTTCGACTACGCGAGAAGACTTAGGAAACGCTTCCTTTTTGAGAGGCTTGCCGGTCTGGTTGATGACTACCTCGTAGGTGAAAGCCCCAAGACCGTCCTCCTTCCGGGCCTGAGGGGAACCGGAAAAACGACGCTTCTCGGTCAGCTTTACTTCCATGCGCTCTCAGAGACCGCCGACGTGGTCTATATATCCGCCGATGAAGCTCGCCTCCTCGGCTTCTCCCTTCACGAGGTTATAGAGAGGTATTTCGACGTCTTCAGGCCCAAGAGGCCCGTTCTCCTCCTTGACGAGGTTCAGTACGACCCTGACTGGGATTTAACCCTGAAAGTCCTCCACGATAGGAGAAAGGCCCTCGTGATCGCCACGGGCTCTTCCGCTTTAAAGCTGAAGGAAAGCCCCGACCTCGCGAGGAGGGCGGTTCACGTTGAGGTAAAGCCGCTCAGCTTCATTGAATACCTTCACCTCATAGGGGAGGACGTCGAGCCGGTGGGCCTCGATGCGCTGTTCGAATTCGACGTTGATAGACTGGAGAGAGCGCTCTCAACGGGCGCCCGCTTTGCTAAAACCGCGGAGGACTACCTGACGCTTGGCTCCCTGCCGCTGACCCTTGAGCTGGAGGAGAGAACCGCCTATGAATCCCTGTTTTCCCTCGTTGAAAGGATAGTCTATCGGGACCTTCCCGAGTTCAGGAACTTTGACTCATCAACGCTGGATTCCGCCCTGAGGCTTCTGACCATAATCGCCAGCCCCAAGGGGGAGCGTTTCAGCTACGAGCGGCTCTCGAAGACGCTGGGGATATCAAAAAGCACCGTCATGGAACTCGTGAGGGCCTTCGTCGCCAGTGGACTTCTCATAGAGATATCCCCCGTTGGGGGCCTATCAAAGAAGATCCGCAGAAGCCCGAAGCTCAAGTTTTCAGCGCCTTCGCTCCGGGCGTCACTCCTTTCCAAGTTCGAGGTTGTTGAACTCGCCCCCCTGCTCGAGGACGCTGTGGCCCTCTACCTCTCGGGAGAGGGCATTCTGGAGTACGAACCCGGAAAGGGCGGCGCCGACTTCGTTCTCACGAGGAGGGGAAAACGATACGTCGTTGAGGTTGGCCTTGGAAAGGCTAGCTACACCCAGGTTAGGAGGAGCATGGAGAGAACCGGGGCCGACTTCGGAATAGTCATAGGGAGAGAATTCGACGTCAGGGAAAACCTCCTGATGATTCCCTGGTGGTCCTTTTTAGGGCTTGTTTAGTATCAAACTGTGCCTCCACCTCGTCCCGACCTTGAACCTAACGTCCCTCACGGAGTAGCCCAGTTCTTCTCCCTTTTCTGTTATGGCCTTTATCAGCGGCTTTTTGTTCGGAAGAAAGAGAGCTACCTTTCCCCGGGGCTTCAGGTATTCCAGAGCCTCCTCGATGAGCCTCACAGAGAAGGCCTCCCCGTGTTCACCCCCTCCAACCCCTTCCCTCTCTGTTAGGACGCCTTTTGTTGGTCTCTCGTAGTACGGCGGGGCGGAGAAGATGGCGTCAAAGCGCTCGCCTTCGGGAATTACCCCCCTGATTATCCCCCCGTTGCTCCTGATGAGCTTAACTCCAACGCCGTTCCGCTCGATGTTCTTCATGGCATACTCAAAGAACTCCTCGTCGAGCTCCGTCGCTGTAACGTCGCAGTTGAATAGCTTCGCCGCCATGAGGGCCATCATGGCGGTATGCCCCGTCCCAATCTCAAGAACCCTCTCTCCCCCACGCAGGAAGGTCTTGAGGAATAGGTGGCGTGAGACGGGAGTTGTCACGAGCCCGCGCGGGTGGTACTCTATCTCCAGCCCGAAGACCGCCTTAGCTATCGCCCTGTTGTAGAGTATCCTCGCTTCCCTGTTCGAGAAGTTGAGCCTTCCGCGCTCGTCGAGGTAGTTATTCAGCTCAGGAAAGAGCTTCACGGCTTCCTTTACCGGCAGTCCGAGCTTTCCGTCCTTCCAGGCTGGCATGAAAAGAGTTGGGGGAGGGGCTTAAAAGCTCAACCCCTCGGGTCCATCAGCCTGCCCATGAAGAGTACCGCCCCCGTTTCCCTGTCCACTATGAGGAACAGGAACGGATGGTCTGCTTTGAATACTTTGTACTCCGGCTCTTCTCCGGGTGCAGAGGCGGCCACAATTATGACGGCCGTCGCCGCGGCCGCCTCGGTACCGTTCTCGGCGACGCTTATGAAGGTCTTGTGTATCACGTCGCTTATGAAGAGCCTCTCGGCGTCGGTGATTCCCGAGAAGTTCGCCCCGTCACTGAAGGCGTCCCCCATGCCCATGTCGATGAGCGGCTTCTTCAGCGAGTAGCTCGCTTCAAACCTGAACTTGGGAACCGTCACGTCGACGAGCTCCGGCTTCATGCCCTCCCTGAGCTCCCGAATGAACTCCGGCGTGAGCTTCCTTTCGATGCCTGAGGGGGAGTTGTCCCTGGGCAGTATTATCAGCATGCTCAGCCGGCCGCCCTCGTAGGGCATCTCGAGGGCCTGGAGCTCGTCGTTCTCGGTGTAGTTGAAGGTTCCCCTCTGGTGCATCATGGGAACCGTTATCTTTTCGCCCGAGGCGAGGGTGAAGCTCTCGTTGGCCGTGTCCCCCGGGTCGAACCTGCTCGACCAGTTGGCCCTGAAGTATATCGCGTTGGTTATCACGAGCCTCGTGTACCCGTTCAGCGCTCCCCTCGGGATGAGGTCCTTTATCCTGCCCCTCGTCCGCTCCTCGGCCCAGTGGTTTATCTCCTCCGCCGCCCTGTCTGGGTTCCTAACGAAGTCAACGTTCCTCACATCGCCCAGGTAGAACTCCCTGATTATCCAGAGGTACCGCTCGTTCACGGGGTAGTCTTTCTGCACCCAGAGCGCGTTGGCGGTGCTGAGGACGTAGGGCCCGTTCGATTGGTTAAGGGAGAGTATCAGGTATCTGAAGCCCGCCCACCTGGCATCGTCGTCCCCGGGCAGGTGCAGGACTCTTTCCATCCCCTCCCTCGTGCTCCCGTTCGCCCCCTCGTAGGCCATCGCCAGGGCAACCTCCACGCTGTACGGCGAGAAGAATACGTTCCCCCCATCCGCGCTCAGCTCGCGGTACAGGTCGAATGTGAAAGCGTTTAAGCCCTCAACGACCGGCTTTTCCTGCCCCTCCCTCAGAACATCGTACTTGGTCAGCGGAGGGGTAAACGTTTTGCTCGAGGAATCCGGAGAAACCGTTGACGTTCCTCCGTTATTGGCTATGCAGCCGGACGCGACGACCATAAAGATGACCAGGACCGCCAGTACGTACCTCATGCGGTTCACCTGGGTTATGTTGGGCGGGATGGTATAAATGGCTGGCGATGGTTTCAATCCCGTTTGAAATAAAATGGGGAGAGGAGGTCAGAGAAGAGCCAGGGCCGCCATGACCTTGGCGTCTTCCACCAGGTTCTTTATCCATGCGTACTCGTTGGGCTGGTGGGCCATCTCGTCGAGCGTCGCCCACACAACCGCTGGGATTCCGAGCTTCCTGAAGTAGGCCGCGAAGGTCCCGCCGCCTATTCCGCCGACCTTGGCTTCCTTTCCGCGGAGCTTCCTGAGCGCCTCCTGGAGGAGCTTCACTATTTCGCTGTTCGGGTCGGTCGGGGCCGGCGCGTCCATGCGCTGCAGGACTTCAAACTCTATCTCGGGCAGAACCTCGCCGTCCAGCTCCTTCCTGTGTCTCTCCTTGACCTCTTCGGCCAACCTCTTGGCGTCGGCAAGGATGTCGTCGAGGTTGTACCTCGGCAGAACCCTGCAGTCGAAGACAACCTCGTGCTCGCCCGGGGCTATGTTCGGGCTGTCGGCCGGGCCGTGAACCATCGTCGGCTCGAAGGTGCTCTCCGGCGGGTCGAAGAGCTCGTCCCTCTCGCCGTACTTCTCGTGGAGGAGCCTGTCGAGGTGGTACGCGAAGTCGAGGGCAACGCGGTGGGCGTTGAGCCCCTTGTCAGGCATGCTCGCGTGAACCTGCTTGCCCCTGACCCTAACCTTGAGCCAGAGGATGCTCTTCTCGGCGACCTCTATGAACGTGCCCTCCTCGTTTCCACCGTCCGGGACGAGGACGAGGTCGTCCTTTCTAAAGAGCTCCGGGTGCTCCCTCATGAGCCACTCGACGCCGTACTTGCTACCTGTCTCCTCGTCGCTGACGAATGCCAGGATGACGGTTCTCTTGGGCCTTATTCCGAGGTTCATCATGGCCTTTACCGCGTAGAGGCTCGCCACCAAGCTCTGTCCGTTGTCCTCGCTTCCGCGTCCGTAGACCTTCCCATCCTTCACGACCGGCTTGAAGGGCTCGGTGACAGTCCACTTGCTCAAATCTCCGGGCGGAACCACATCAATGTGGGTGAGGATCCATACCCTCGGGCTCTCCTCGCCCTTCTCGCCGTAGTAGTAGGCCAGAATGCTCGGCCTGACGCCGTTCTTGGCCCTCTCGTCGGGCGCGTTGTAGACCTCAACC
>DRGF01000169.1 GCA_011050175.1 Thermococcus sp.
ACATCGAGGTTGAGCGCGGATAAAAGCTCAAGAACCGTGATGTTGTTCTTTATCCTCTCAATTTCAGTCTGGGTCGCCGTTATCTTGCCCTCAACAGCCTTTATCTCGGGCTCAACTACGGCCAAAAAGCCTTCAACGTCCTTAATGAGCTTCTCTACGCCCTCATAGCGGTATTTCTTCCTCCCCCTCTCCTTTGGGAATATGAATTCCTTTATGCCCCCGCCCTGGCTCTTGCGATAGGCTTTCAGGAAATCGACGAGCCTGGAGATAGTTATGCTGTACGATGCGGCCTTCCTGTGGTACTCGTTGGGGGAGTCCCTCTGGGCGATCTTAACGTCCAGCTCCCTTATCTCAACCACGCCGTTCTCGTGGAGGTACGTGAGAAGACTGTCTTTATGGCGGTTGAGCGTGATTACCTCTATTTTGACCATCTCTTCAGGCCTGAACATCGTCAGCTCCCTCTCACGAGTGCTATAGCAGCGGAGATGGCCTTCTCAAAGTTGTTGGTGGCCTTCACCTTGAGCTCCTCTATCTCGGCGTCGCCCTCCTCGAGGACTTTTTTGGCCTCCTCCTCGCCCTCCACGCGGGCCTTCTCGACGAGGGCCTCCGCCTGGGCCCCAGCGTTCTGTATAATCTCCCTTTCGAGAAGCTTGGCCTCCTCGCGGGCCTTAAGCACTATTTCCCTGGCGTCCTCTTTGGCTTTTTCAATGCGTGCCTCCGCCTGTTTTTCTGCATCAACAATCTGCCTGATGACGTCCTCCATGATTAGCCCCCCAATGACCCTGAAAACAGTTTCCTCGCACGTCGCTTTTGGATTCCTTAACCCGACTTAAATAGTTTTTGGCTTTTTGTCCATAGATATGATGAAGAAAGAACAGGTATGGACATAAAAGTTGAAAAAAATGTCATTCAATTAACTCTCATTGTCAGATTTTTTCTTCTCAAGGAGGCCCTTTAAGTTGCTCAGCACATTGTTCTTGGCGAAGACTATGACCTGACCCTTCTCCGGAAGCTTTGTATCACCCGATGGAATTATCAGGTTGCCCTTCTCGTCGTAAACGGCCACCATGAGGGCATCCCTGGGCAGTTTGAGGTCGCGGACATACTTGCCCGCTATCTCGCTGTTTTCGTCGATGTTGAAGCGGACTATCTCCGCCCCCTCCTTCGGGAAGAGGACGCGGTCAAAGCCAGGTGTGACGATGTTCCTGCTTATGTACTCCGCCGCTATCTCCTCGGGGGAAATGACGAAGTCAAAGTACCTCCTGAGGTCAGTCACTTCCTCGAATATGCGCCTGTTCTGGGGGTTGCTTATCCTGAGCGAAGTCTTGATCTTCGGGTTGAGATGCTTCGCTAGGATGCAGGCAAGCAGGTTGGCGTCGTCCTTGCCGGTAAGTGCCGCGAACGCATCCGCCTGCTTGATGTTGGCCTCCTCGAGGGTCTTCGGGTCGGTCGCATCGCCCTCGATGACCAAACCGTTGATAAGGATGGAGAGCTCCTTGGCCCTCGCCTTGTCCCTCTCTATTATGGTGACGTCGTGGCCGTCTTCCTCGAGCATCTTGGCCACGAGGTAGCCGACCCTCCCTGCACCCATTATGACGACGAACATCAGTCCTCACCCAGGAGGTGTTTGGCTATTTCAGCGTAGGCTGGCCTCGTGATTAAGATTCCAATGAGGACTCCAAGGATCGTCGTAAAGGCAAATCCCTTAAGCGTCCCTACGAAGTAAACCAGCAGGAAGCTCATGGCCGCTATTGTGGTGGCTGCCGAGGCAAATATGACGAAGAACGCTCTCCCCATCCTCTTGAGGACGCTGGCACGCCTGGTTATCCTCGTGTTCTTCTCGCCGCTGAGAAGCTCATCGGTTATGACTATCTGCTGATCGACACCGGTACCAATCGCCGCGATGATACCAGCGATGCTCGGAAGGTCGAGGTTCCAGTTTATGAGGGACGCGAAGCCGAGGATGATTGTGACCTCAAAAAGGCTGGTGCTCGCGACAGGAACGGCAATCTTCCAGTTCCGGTAGTGGTAGTAGACTATGAGGAGCACCGCTATGATGGCGCCCACTCCAGCATAGAGGGCCTGGTTCTTGAAGTTCTCCCCGAGGCGGGGGGATATGAACTCCATGCCGACAACGGTAAGCTTGGTCGGGAGCGAACCGCTCTTAAGGACGGTGTATATCGTGCTGGCCTCCTGCTCGGCAGTGAGCCTGTCCGGAGCAGTTCCGGTTATCTGGACATCCTGCTGGGGCTCCCCAACGGTAAGGCCCTCTCCAACGGAGTACGGGCCGTAGAGACCGAGAACCCGGACCACAAGGGAGTAATCATCCTCTCCCTGAGCCCGGGGAACATACCTGACCTCGAGGCCCATTTCCTCCAGCTCGGCCTGGAGCTCCGCAGGGACGTCAACGAGGACTACCTTGTCCTTGCCCTGAGCGAGTTGGGCTATTTCGTCGGCGCTCTGGTTTGCATAGGTGACGACATTTATGTTGAGGGCCTCGGTTATCCTCTCCAAAAGGGTCGGTGCCTCCGGGGCCCCAGCGTTGAATTCAGGACTGTCCATAAGCTTATAGACCGAGTCCGGAACCACCATCAGGGAGTTAACGGGTGGATCAAGGAACATGTCAACTGGCCAGCCCGTCTTACCGTAGGCCAGCTCGGCAAATTTCTCGGCGGCGGATTTAGAGATTCTAAACGGAACCGCCCAGCTGTTGTCAGACTTTATCTGGTATATCCCAACGTACTCAACGTCCTCGCCGGTTCCAAACACGGTTCCGGCGAACTCCATGTAAAAGACACCCTGGCTCTCAATGACGGACTTTATCTGGTTGGCTTCCTCCGTAGTGCTCACGTTGGCGACCTTGATAAGCACTATCTGGTCTCCCTGTGCCTCGACCGTGATGTCCCTCAGTCCAAGGGTGTTCAACCTTTTCTGGAGGGAATCAACCACGAGCTGCATCGTATCGCTGTCAACGGGGTGTTCCGTCTGAGCAACGAGGGCAACACCACCCGCGATATCGATACCAAAGGTGAGCGGTCTAACGGCAAGTGTTGCAATTGAACCGATGAGGAATATGGTGAGGAGAATCACTCTCCAGTTAAGGAGAAGGTTCCGGGTTTTTCTCTTCATTTGCTACCACCCCTTGCGGAATTTGAGAGGTACCACTTCAGCACGCCGGCGTTAAGAATCCACGTATTCATGAAGTCGGCGAGCAGACCGAATATGAGCACGATGGCTATGTTGTCAATGGTCTGGCTGGTGGATATGATCCAGAGTACGAGCAGTGCGCCAAGGGTTGTGGTACTCATTGTGAATCCGGTCGAGACAGCGCTGAGGTATGCCTCGTCCAGCGTGTCCTCTTTCCTTCTAAGGAGCTTGGTGGTCAGGAGGATGTTGCTATCAACGGTGTAACCTATGAGCATGAGCAGAGCCGCTATCGTAGCTGTGGTGAGCTGTATTCCAAAGAGCCCCATCATGGCAACCGCTATCACCATGTCCGAGAGGGCCGAGAAGATTATCGTGAGTGACGGCGCGAGGTTCCTGAAGAACAGGAAAACCACCACCGCCATTGCGAGGAACGCGAAGGCTAGAGCCCTGATGCCCTGCTGCTGGGCGATTTTACCGAAGGTGGGCTGAACCTCGCTGTGGGTGTACTCTGCGTTGGGATAATCCTGCTTCAGCAGGTTTATTATCTCCGTGGGGTCCGTACCGACGGGGGCGTAAACCCTAATGCCGCTAGTATCGACACTAGTGAACCTCTCAACCCTCACGTCCACGCCCAGCTGGGCGCTCAGGGTATCCGCGAGCTCATCCGGGTTCGCATCGATTCCATAGGCGGTGACGACCACACCGCCCTGCAGGTCTATTCCAAGGGTGGGGAAGTTGACCGCGAGCAGAAGTAGCGCCACAAGGAATACCGCCAAAGGGCACATTATCATCTTTTTATACTCCATCTCTGCCAAAAAGCCAAGTGTTTTTCGTTTCCGAGCCCTCACGGCATCACCTGCCGTGGGCTTTGCCTTAGTTTTAGACTTCGACATACCTTCACCCCGTCCTTAGTTTTTGCAGGACTTGTCGTTAGTGAGGGAGCATGAGTTTTAAGATTAGTGGTTCATGCATGAAAATGACCAGCAATGAGCAAACCAAACGGGGGCGGAGAGGCGGCTTAATCCATGAAATAGCCTTCAAACAGGGAATAAACCCAATCACCCAGGAGCTTTCGGAAAATTTTGATAACAACCAAAATTTACCAGTTCGATGCATTCCAGACCAATTAGGAGCAGTTCAACGGCAAAACGGCCCGCCCATAGTTCTCCTATAGAGGGCTTAACTTTAAAAAGGGTACGTAATAGGAGCAACAAGAGGTGAGAGACCATGAGCGAGATAGAGACCATCGGGTTCCACTACGTTGTTGAGGCTGCTGGTTGCGATCCTGAGGTTCTCGGTAACGCTGACAGGATCAGGCAGATATTCCTCGACGCGGCGAAGGTCAGCAATATGGAGGTCAAGTCAAGCTACTTCTTCAAGTTCTCCCCAACCGGTGTCAGTGGAGTGGTCATAGTTGCAGAGAGCCACATCTCAGTCCACACCTGGCCCGAGAGGGGCTACGCCGCCCTGGACGTCTACACCTGCGGCACCAAGGCCGACCCCGAGAAGGCCGTTGACTACATACTCGAGCAGTTCAAGGCAAGGTACGCCCACGTCTCCGAGATAAAGCGCGGAATAGAGGAAGACGACGACACCTACACCCACATGATAATGACCTGGGAAGAGGCCCTTAGGAAGAACGGGAAGGAATGAGCAGCTCACAGGAACTTTTCTATCTCTTTTATCCTGCTCAGTGCTTCGTCCAGGATCTTCTTGACGTTTTCAAGCTTCAACTTGAGCTCCCTGTTCTCCGCTTCGAGTGTCTTGACCTTCTCTTCAAGTTCCTTTACTTTGGCCTCAAGCTCCTCCTTCTCCCTATTGAGCTTCTCGTACTCTTCCATCGCGACGAGCTGGCCGCCCTTGGCCAGGACCTCTACGTTCCTGACCAACTCGTCGAGCTTGCCCTGCTTTATGAGCTCGTAGGTCTCCCTGACGAGCTGGCCGGCCTTTGTCTCGCCTTTCAGGTGCTTCCTTATCGTCGCCTCCGTCCTTCCGAGCTCCTCAGCGATTTCACCCGTCGTCATTCCGGCCTTCTCCCTCGCTATGGCACCCGCAGCGACTGCAAGGCTGTCAACCCAGGTCAGCCTCTCCGCAGGGTCCTTTATGAGCTCTATGACCTCCGGCATGAAGAGCGTCGCAAAGAGGAGGATGCTCTCGAGCCTGTGAATCTCCTCCCTCCCCACCGGGTTCAGCGGAACCTCCATCCTATCACCCCCCTTTCAGTTTTCACTCAACCTCAACAACGGTCTTCCTCTTGAGTACCTTGTCCGGGTAAACGACGATTCCCTTGTCTGTAATATTGAACGGGTGCCTCCTCATGCTGTGGCTCGTTCCGCGCATCTTCCAGACCATAAGGCTTCTCTTAAGCTCCCCATCAATCTCGTCGAGGTCAAGCCTAATTATGCCGTCAACGCCGTGCTCAACTCCCGGACCACCGAACCCGCGCTCGCCGACGCTTATCTGGCTCACGAGGATGCTCGTGACTCCGAGACCAGCTAAAACGCGCTTGAGCTGCATGATGATACCCCTAGCCATGGACGGCTTGTTGATGTAGAGCGTTGTCACTGAGTCTATAACGACCCTCTTGGCGTTGATGTCCTTGACTGCCGTCCTTAGGACGTCTATGAACTCCCGTATGTCCGTCAGGTCGTGGACGATGTATTTCTCGTACTCCTTGCTCTTGCCGATGCCCGCGGTGAAGGCATCTACCATGGCAAACAGGCCCTCATCCTCGTACTTCTTAACGTCCCAGCCGAACTGGGCCATGTTCTGCCTGACCTGGACGGGGTGTTCCTCAAGGGCAACGTAGATGCCTGGCTCTCCCATCTGGAGGCCGTTCCACAGGAACTGCTGGCTAAAAATCGACTTACCTGTTCCCGGCCCGCCGCTGAGAAGGACGACGTTCCTCTCCGGGATTCCCCCGTGGAGGATTTCGTCCATGCCAGGGATACCGGTCTTTATTTTCCTGACCATGAGCGTTCCCCCCTTTAGTTACTTTTTGTTATCATTATAATATGGGAGGAAATAGCTTAAAAAGATTATGCCACTAAAAACTAACTATGAGTCAAAGCAACTACTTTTATCCAGACCGGGACGAGGGGTTGACCTCCAAGCTCATCCAGGAATATGACGACATGCGGTGGACTCTCGAGGAGGCCTACGTCCTGAAGAGTGTGAAAGAGACCCTCGGGGAAAAAGAGAAATTAGGGCTTTCGATGGACGTTGGAACAGGCCTTGGAAGGCTGATACCGTTCCTCCTTTCAATCAGCAAAAAGGTCATCGCCCTCGACGCTGATTTGTGGAGGCTGAAAAAAGCTATGGAGGCCTTTGACTCCAACCCAAACGTCTTCTTCATGTGGACGCAGGGCTCAAGGCTCGACCCGATTCCGCCCCAAACCGTGGATTTCATAAACTACAGCCACGTCGCACAGCACGTTACTCACCCCGAGTTCATTGAGACCTTAGGAGAGTTTCACCGTGTTCTTAAGAGGGGAGGACGGGTTCTCTTCCTCACAACGCACTCCGAAGGAAAGGAAAAGTTCCTCGTATCCACCGAGGAAGGGGCCATAGAGATAACAAGAGACGAGTACGAGGAGCTAACTCTCAGCCCGCAGCCCAAAAGACTCCCCGTCAGAAAATTTGACCTCGATTCCCTCGAGAACCTGCTGAGGGAGTGCGGCTTTGAGATAGAATGGAAAATCTACTATCACATAAGGCCCGAGTTCGCGCCCATAGTGGAATTAAGGGAGCTCAAGAACCCCAGCGGCGACCCCACGAAACTCCTGGAAACCCCTGAAAAGGGTGTGGAGGACATCATACGAAACCTGGAATCGATAAACGCCGATGAGAGAGAGGCGAGGAAAAAGGCCCTTGACGTTGCTCTGCTCCTGCGGAAGGGGTGAGCCATGGAGTTTGAGGGCTTTATTAACCGGGTCGAACTTGCCGTCTTTTTGCCCGGCTACGTGAAGATAAAGGGAGAATCCTTCGATGAAGAGTTGCTCAAACAAAAGTTCATTGACAGCTCCCCCTGCAAAAGTATTACCCCCACATTCTTCTTCTCTGAGGTTTACACTGAAAAGGTGTCAACGTTCCGGGTGACCTCCCAAAGCATACCCAAAGAAGTGAAGATTGAATACAAGCTGAGCGGGAGTCCAAGGGAATTCAAAGTGAAGCCCGAGATATACTTATCCGTTTTAAGGGAGAAAAAACCAATAAAAGTCAAAAACGAGAAAGGAGAATCCTTCATTCTGGTGCCAATCGCAATATCGGCTGTAATCGAGAACGCCCCAACTTCTATAGACGACCTGATTGCAATACCCTTCTTCCTGGCATGGGAAAACGGATGCGGAGAGATCAATTCCGACGAAAGGACACATAACCCCTTTGTTTTCCAGCTTGAAAAGGCACTAGAAGAGATTCTGGGATTTGAACTTGCCATTTCCAATCGGGGGAGATTTTTTATCGTCTCTATGGAGGTTAACTGGGAGAAGGTTCAAAATGCCTTGGGAGAGAATGCCTCGGTAGACGAGCTTATAAAAACCTTCCCGAAGGAGTTTTACGGGCTCGCCGTTACGGATGAAGGCTACCGCGCGGTGAGGGAAGACTATGCCCGGGAAAGAGTAACAGGCTGGCTCAGGGGAAACAGGGTTTATTTTTCAAAGCTTGTCTCCCCGGTTTCGATAATACAGGTGAACGCCGACCGGAACCGGGTTGAGTTCGAGGAGACGACCCTTCCCAAGTGCAGGATATGGAAGGACTACGTACTGAAACACCTGGAGGAAAAAAGAAAGATATGCCACCATGGACTCTTCCATCAGGCCGAATATCTTGCACTCACATTCTCAACCATAGAGACATTCAAATCACTGACAAAAACCATAATTGAGGAGGCCAAAAAGCACCGCAACAGTAATGCCAGAGATATCGAAAAAATCCTGAGGGCAGTAGAGGACGCCAAAGTTCAGATGGAGAGCTCCCTAAAAACACTGAATCCCGGGAACATATCCAGAATCCCTGAGTCTACTACAGTCATAGAACGCATGTATGAGGCCAGAGGACTGTCCTCCTTCTCCTCCGAGGTAAAGGAAGCCCTTGAATCTTTGACCGCAATAATGGCCGAGGGAAATGAACTCATAGATAAACACATGGAGAGGGAGAAGTTCCAGCACCTGGAGATGGGGGTAACTCTGCTTGAGGCCCTACCTATTGGATACGTTCTCCAATGGATTTTCCAGTTTTTTGGTATTAACATCCCAACGGCCGTCTTTGTCGGTGCCACCATGCCCCTTCTCCTGGCCCTGTGGTGGCTATACAAATCCAAGAAGATCCACAGATGGGAAAAAGAGCAGGTGAACAACTTCATGAAAATGGCCGAAAATATACTGGATTCCCTATTTTAACGCTTCCTCCTCAA
>DRGF01000055.1 GCA_011050175.1 Thermococcus sp.
CATGGACACAATACTTGAAAGTGAGGTTACGTTGAAATGGGTGTATTACAGTGAGAAGAGAAACAGCATGGTTGTGCGACTGGAACTTCCAAGAGGGATATTATACGAATATCTCCTCAAGTTAGCCACCGCCATCCCAACATCCCTGGAAGTGAGCGTGGTTGAGACAAAGGATGGGCACACGTACATCCACGAGGCGTTTCTGATTAACGTCGAGGTGATGTCCGAGACGTATCCTGTGATGATATTCTTGGAGTATACCAGCAACAAATTTTATCCGAGCACCATAACAATAGGAACTAAACCCAACGCACCTAAAGAGCTTATAGATGCCCTGTTCCCCCGAACAATCGGACGGGTGAAAATAAGCAACGTCAAGGTAGTTAATAGAGTTGTGACTCCAAACGCGGTTTTTATTATACTGGAGAGCAATGTGGCCAAAGATACCCTTGAGGGTGCAGAATAACCGCTATTTAGCCCATTGGGCGGAAATCTGTTTTAGACATGTTCACTCTTTAACCTCCTGAGTTTAGCGGACTCTCCAGTAATGTTTTAACCACTAGGTTCCCTTAATCATCCTGGAGGTGGTTCCATGCTTCACCACGTTAAGCTTATTCACGCCACGAAAAGCAGAAAGCTCGTTGGCAAGAAAATAGTTCTCGCGATACCGGGTAGTATAGCCGCTGTGGAGTGTGTCAAGCTCGCCAGAGAACTCATAAGACACGGCGCTGAAGTCCACGCGGTCATGAGCGAGAACGCTCAGAAAATCGTCCACCCCTACGCGATGGAGTTCGCCACGGGAAACCCCGTCGTGACGGAAATCACGGGCTTCGTAGAGCACGTTGAACTGGCCGGAGAGCACGAGAACAAGGCCGACCTGATACTCGTCTGCCCCGCAACGGCCAACACGATAGGAAAAATCGCCAACGGTATAGACGACACCCCAGTCACGACCGTCGTGACAACTGCCTTTGCCCACACGCCAATCATGATTGCCCCCGCGATGCACTCCACCATGTACGAGCACCCAATAGTCGTTGAGAACATAGAGAAGCTGAAGAGGCTCGGTGTGGAGTTCATAGGGCCGAGATTCGAGGAAGGCAAGGCAAAAGTGGCTTCCATAGACGAGATAGTCTACCGCGTCATCAGGAAGCTCCACCCCAAGACCCTCGAAGGAAAGCGCGTCCTCGTAACAGCTGGCGCAACTAGGGAGTACATAGACCCCATCCGCTACATAACCAACGCGAGCAGCGGGAAAATGGGCGTTGCCATTGCCGAAGAGGCGGAATTCAGGGGTGCAGAGGTCACACTTATCAGGACAAAGGGCAGCGCCCCCAGCTTCGTGGAGAACCAGATCGAAGTTGAGACCGTCGAGGAGATGCTCCAGGCGATAGAGAACGAGCTGAAGAGCAAGGAGTACGACGTCGTTGTCCTGGCCGCGGCCGTTAGCGACTTCCGCGTCAAGGAGAAGGCCAACGTAAAGATAAAGAGCGGAAAAGAGCTCGTCCTGGAGCTTGAACCCACGCCAAAGATAATAGACCGCATCAAGGAGCTCCAGCCGGATGTATTCCTCGTCGGGTTCAAGGCGGAAACCGGCCTCACCGAGGACGAGCTCATAGAAGCCGCGAGAAAGCAGATCGGAAGGGCGGGAAGCGACCTGGTGGTGGCCAACACGCTCAAGGCCTTCGGAAGCGAGGAGAACGAGGTCATACTCGTGGGCAGAGACTTTACAAAGAAACTGCCCAGGATGGACAAGCGCGAGCTCGCCGAGAGGCTCTGGGACGAGATTGAGGGGCTTCTCTAACCCCAAACCCTTTTGCCATCCCTATTTTTGGCAAATCGTGTTCTTTCTCTTCTCAGGGAGTCCGTGGCCTCTTGCCAAACCTCCTGTTTAAAACCAAAAGGTTCATATTGCCTTGTGCCTACATCATCCGGTGGTCCACATGAAAAAGATAGGTCTCATCGGAGGAACGACGCCGGAATCCACCTGTTATTACTACAGGAACTACATCAGGCTGAGCAGGGAAAAGTTCGGCCCGTTTACGTTTCCGGAGCTGATAATCTACTCCATAAACTTCGAGGAGTTTAAGAACAATCCGCGCGGCTGGGAAGGCAGGACGGAGATACTGATCAACGCGGCCAAGGCCCTTGAGAGGGCCGGGGCCGAAATAATAGCCCTGACAGCCAACACCCCACACATCGTCTTTCCGGAGGTTCAGAAGGCCGTTAACGTGCCGATGGTAAGCATAATCGACACCCTCATCGAGGAGATGAAAAAGAGGGGCGTTAGGAAGGTTCTCCTCCTCGGAACGAAGACGACGATGACGGCAGACTTCTACAAGAACGCCCTCTGCGAGGCGGGCTTTGAAGTGATAACCCCCAACGAGGAGGAGATTGATGAAATAAACAGGATAATCTTCGAGGAGCTGGCCTTTGAGAACCTCAAGAGCAAGTCCCATCTCATCGACCTCGTTGAGAGGTACGCACAAGAAAAGGGCGTTGAGGGGGTCATTCTCGGCTGCACCGAGCTCCCGCTGGCCATAAAGCAGGGCGACGTGCCGGTTGAGGTCTTTGATACTGCCGAAATCCACATGAGGAAGCTCATCGAGCTCGCGGCCGAGTGATTTTTAAGCCCTTTTCCTCCCCTTTCCTCAGGTGAGAAAATGGAGATACGTGAGTTTCAGGGGATGATCAAGGACATATACTTCCACAAGGACTCGAAGAGGGGAGTAAATAGGACGTTCCTCTGGTTCGTGGAGGAAATCGGGGAGCTGAGCGAGGCGATAAGGAAGAACGACCGCGAGGCGATGGAGGAGGAGTTCGCCGATGTCCTGGCGTGGCTTGCTAGCCTGGCGAACCTCGTTGGCGTTGACCTGGAAGAAGCGGCAAAGAAGAAGTACCCCGGCGTCTGCCCATACTGTAAGAGAAATCCGTGTGAGTGCGAGGAGAAGTTCTGAAATTCCTGGATTCAGCCCTCTTTTCTTCTGTTGAGCTTAAGTTAGAGCTCTCAATGATTCAACACACCTAAAGGCTCGGTAACCCCTTTCGATAGTCATCTTAACGAAAAGACTTTTATACTCCTCCGTGAACTGTTATATGCATTAATCCGAGGTGGTGTACATGGAACTTTTGGAGTTTGCCATCGAGAAGGCCCTCGAACTGGGGGCAAGCTATGCGGAAGCCCGTTTTGAGGAGAAAAATGGCACTGCCCTGGCCCTGAAGAACGGCAGTCCCGAAGGCCTTGAGGTGCTCGCCGACAAGGGAATTGGCATCAGAGTTCTCGTTGATGGGGGCATGGGCTTTGCAAGCACAAACGTCCTCACGAAGGAGAGTGTTGCCGAGGCCGTAAAAAAGGCCGTGAAGCTGGCAAAGGCGGCCTCAAAGGTGAGGAACGAACCGATTCGCTTCAGCGAGGAAGATTTCCACCGCGTTTCCTACAAGGTTAAAATGAAGAAGGACTTCCGCGACTTCTCTCCCGAGGAGAAGCTCGAAATCCTCAGAAAAGTCGAGGAGGAAGTTAAAGCAACCGGCGTAAACGTGCCGATGCGCTACATAAGCTACTACGACCAGCTCTGGAAGAAGGTTTTCGTCAACAGCGAGGGGGCCTACGTAAAGAGCAAAATCCCGCGCGTTTCTGTCACATACAACCTCGTCGTCTTCGAGAACGGCCAGATGGAGCAGGCGCCCTTCGTCCAGAGGGCCTTTTCCGGCGGTCTGGAGCTCATCGAGAAGGACGAGCCCTGGAAGTGGGCGGCCAAGGACGTCGAAGCCTTGAAGAGACTCATCTACGAGGGCAAGAAGCCGCCCGAGGGAAAGGTTGACCTCGTAATAAGCCCCGAGGTTGCTGGAATAGCCGTCCACGAGAGCGTTGGACACCCCTACGAGGCGGACAGAATTCTGGGAAGGGAAGCGGCACAGGCCGGAGAGAGCTTCGTCAAGCCAGATATGCTCGGCGAGAGGATTGGAAGCGAGGTCGTCACGGTCATTGAAGACCCGACCATTCCGAACAGCTGGGGCTTCTACCTCTACGACGACGAGGGAGTCAAGGCTCGCCCGAGGTACCTCATAAGGGACGGAATAATCACGGAGTTCCTCACGAACAGGGAGTACGCGGCGAAGCTCGGCCAAAAGTCCAACGCCTCAGCCAGGGCACTGAACTACAACCGCGAGCCGATAGTGAGGATGGCCAACACCTACCTCGCCCCCGGCGACCACTCCTTCGAAGAGCTCATCGAGGACATCAAGCTCGGCGTCTACATGGTGAGCTTCAACGAGTGGAACATTGACGACAGGCGCTACCAGCAGAGGTACATCGGCAGGGAGGCCTACCTCATCGAGAACGGCGAGATAAAGCACCCGGTCAGGAGGCCCATCCTTGAGATAACCACCAAGGCATTATGGAGCAGCGTTGACGCCGTTGGAAAGGACATTGAGTTCTATCCTGGAACCTGCGGTAAGGGCGAGCCCGGACAGGGAGTCCCCGTCTGGATGGGTGGAGCGCCCGCGAGGCTCAGGGACATACCGCTTAGGAGGCCGTGAGGTGGTGGAGATGTTCGACGTTAATGAGTTCATCCTTAAGAAGGCCAAGGAGCTCGGCTTCGGCGATGTCGTTGTACTTGCTCATGAGACAAACCGCAGGCAGGTCCGCTTTGCCAACAACGAGATAACCGTCGCCAAGAACTGGCACGAGAGGAAGGTGGAGCTCTTTGTAGAGAAGGACAAGAGGGTAGCGAGCACGACCATCACCGAGCTGAGCGAGGAGAACATTGAGAGAACTCTGAAAACCCTCCTGAGCAACATGAAGGGCATGGCGCCGAAGGAGGACTACTACGGAATCGCTGAGGGGCCGTTCCAGTATAAGGACATCCCGGAGACGTTCGACAAGGCAATAGTCGAGCTCGACGAGCCGAACGAGTACGTTGAGAGAGCCATCAACGCTGCCCTTGAGGAAGGAGCTAAGAGGGTGGCGGGCGTCCTCTACACCGACCACAACAAGCTCTACCTCACAACTAGCAACGGTGTCGAGGCCTTCGACGAGGGAACTGGGATAGAGATAAGCGTCAGGGCGTTCATCGGCGACCTTGAGAGCGGCCACGGGACGAACTCAGTACGCGTCCTCAAGAAGTTTGACCCCGAGAGCGCCGGAAGAAAAGCTGGAGAGATAGCAAGGATGGCGCAGAACCCGGAGCAGGGGCCGGAAGGGCATTTTGACGTCATCTTCGACCCGCTGGCGTTCGCGAACCTGCTCAGCTACATGAGCTTCATGACATCAGCCTACGCGGCGGAGGCCGGATTCAGCTTCCTCGTGAACAAGCTCGGCCAGAAGGTTGCCAGCGAGGCCGTCACGATAAAGGACGTCGGCAACATGCCCAACGGCTACGGAACGAGAAAGTTCGACGACGAGGGCGTCCCGACGAGGGAAACGACGATAATCGAGAACGGAACTTTCAAGACGTTCCTGCTCAACACGAGCCTTGCCAGGAAGTACGGCACCGAGACCACCGGAAACGCAGGCCTTATCGCGCCGCATGCATGGAACGTCGTCCTTGAGCCCGGCGACTGGTCAAAGGAGGAGCTCTTCAGCGAAGTCAAGAGGGGCATCTACATAACCAACGTCTGGTACACGCGCTTCCAGAACTACGTTGCCGGCGACTTCTCGACCATCCCAAGGGACGGAATATTCCTCGTCGAGAACGGCGAGCTGAGGCCGATAAGGAACATCCGCGTCAGCGACAACCTGCAGAGGATCCTTGAGGGCATCAAGGCCCTCGGAAAGGAGAGCTACCACATCCACTGGTGGGAAGTCCGTACACCTGTTTCGACCCCCTACGTTCTCGTGGAGGACGTCGGAATAACGAGGGCGACGAAGTAGCGCCCTGCTTTCCGATAATTTTTTTAAATATTTTTAAAATTCTGCTGGACGTGTTTTGGGAGCAGCGCCAAATGAAGGAAACGTTAATAGTCATTAACCCAAAATATTATAATAACGGGTGAGATATGTGCTGGAAATCCTGAATGTGCTTATGAGGTTTTTCACATGGGAGTTTGCACTCTACCGATGGATAAAGAAACGTGAAGAGTTCATGCTATTCTTGAGCCTGGCCCTGTGGATGGACTTCCTGGCGGCCCTTGCCCAGGCGCCAGTACTGAAAAAGTTAGGGGTGACTCCGGAGGCGACGTCCCTATTGCCCCTCCTGGCCATGCTGGCGGTAGCCCACGGGATACTCCTGCTGGCAACTTCCCTCTACCTTCTCGGACGGCTTAAAAACTTGCACGGCCAGCTCCTGCTGATGGGAACCGTCATAGGGGGTTCGGCTTACGTCCTTCTGGCAACGATATACAGCCTGTCATCCGTAGCTTTGATGGCGTTCCCCGTGCCGTTCATGGGGACATCTCTCATGGTTCTTGGCTACGCCCTAATCAAGAAGGAAGTCGGAGTTAAAAACATCGCCACACTGTTCCCAATAGGTGCATTCCTTCTCGGCGCCATTAACCTAGCATACCCGGTAACTATGACAACATCCTTTGGTGCTTACCTCTATGGAGCGGGGGCTGCATTCAGGGCGATGATGTTCATCGGGATGATGAGATATGCACTTTTCCAGGTCACGCCCCCCAGAGCCCCGGTGGTGGATATACCCCAGGGTGCGTTTTACGTGGACGACCAGGAGTACCTTCAGATAATCCTCCAGACGATGGAGTCGGC
This sequence comes from Thermococcus sp., assembly GCA_011050175.1. Taxonomy (GTDB): domain Archaea; phylum Methanobacteriota_B; class Thermococci; order Thermococcales; family Thermococcaceae; genus Thermococcus. The sequence continues at coordinate 6,707 of DRGF01000055.1, forward strand.
AGGGAACGGTGTTCTCATTACCAGAAACCCGCCAGAACATGAACCACCTATCCCCGTCTTCTGGGTTACCAGGGTCGCTTCAAACTCTCCCCTGGAGAACATGATTACGGTACTGCCAACAGACATGGGGATACTGATAGACCTCGTTAAAAGGCACCTCGAAAAGGGGCACTCCATTGTAGTGCTCGACTGCTTTGAGTACCTCGCGCTGGAAAACGGCTTTGAAAGCGCGTTTAAGTTCCTGCTCTCATTGAAAGACCACATCATCAACTTTGGGGGCACACTCATAGTGGCCACAGACCCGTCCACATACCCCGAAAAACAGTGGAAACTCATGACGAGGGAATTTGAGAGGCTGGAGTTCAAACGGATGACCCGCTCCCAGTAGTCTACAAAGCCCCGCCTAGTTCGAGGGCGCTCTTCAGGGTTAGCTAACTACCCAACTGGGCGTTCTGGCGCTGGGGCGACACGATGGGGACGAGTCCTGTCTGAGCCTCTCCTTTTTTCACCCGAACAGTCCCAGAGCAGGGAGTACGGTTATCGCCATGCTGAGCAGCCCACCGAGGATAAGGGCCGGGATGGTCATCCTCTTCTCGATGCCAAAGAGATACGCGGCAAGGCTCCCCGTCCACACCCCCGTCCCGGGAAGGGGTATCGCAACGAACAGCGTTAACCCTAGGAATCCCCACTTCACAACGTAGGGGTGGGCCTTTTTCCTCACCCGTTCCACGTAGTACAGGTAGAGCCTTGCGAGCCTTTCTAGGGGTGTTCGCTCCAGCCAGAACATGAGCCTGTCTATGAAGGGCAGAGCTGCCGGAAGGACAATTGACAGGAGCAACACACCAAGGGCAGCCGTCAGGAGGGTCTCCCAGAGGGGATAGCCTCTGCCGATGCCGTAGACTATCGCGTACCTGCCTTCAAACGTTGGAATCAGTGAGAGGAGAAAGACTTCGATGAGACCGTTCATTCGAACTTCCCTCCAAAGAGTAATTTTAGCAGGTGGTAGAGCCAGGGGGCGAAGAGGAGGCTGAAGAGCACGTCGCCCAGCCAGTGGTAGTGAAGGAGGAGCCTCGTGAGGGCTATCCCAACGGCGTAGGCCCAGAATGCTGGGGCGTACTTCTTCCATCTATCCGAGCCGTAGGCCGCTATTATCGCGGCGCGGAAGGTGTGGCCCGATGGGAAGGCATAGCCGCCCACTCCGACCTCATAGAACCTCGGCCTCGGTTCGGCGAAGGTGAGCTTGAGTGCACCAACGGCGGCAAGACCGACCGCAGCGGCAAGGATAAAAACCAGTGTGCTCAGGGAAACCCTTCCTTTTTGTTTCCAGTCGGCCAGCACCGCAAAGGCCGCAAAGAGGAGGAGAAACGCGTCGTCACCGAACCAGGTGAGAAAGTTCATCAGGGGGGTGTCGATGAGGGGAAGCGTTGAATTGACCCATTCGTTTATTCCGCGGAGTAAACCGGCCGCCTGAAGAACTAGAACGGTGAAAACTCCTGCAGTGAGCGCGGTGAGCCTGGCGTCGAACTTAGTCTTCCCCATAGCGTTTAAAGAAAGATGGCGCCGTAAAAAAGCTTTTCTCTCACGGGGTCAGATTAACCCCTCGGCGTAGAGCGCGTGGTAGGCCTTGAGCAGCGCCTGTTGGACTTTTTTCGGCCCGAATGTTCTGACGGCCCTTCCAAGGCCTTCGTTGTATACCCTGCGCAGTATGAAGTCCGTCTCGCGGCTGAGGTTGAGCTTTTCCTGGTTCTCAAGGTAGAGCCTCGCTATCTCCTCCGGTTCGTGGTAGTTGAGGCCCTTGAGCCACTTGAGCGG
>DRGF01000178.1 GCA_011050175.1 Thermococcus sp.
AAGATAATCATCAAGCTCCTCGAGGACACCAAAAAGGGCGAGGAACTGGCCAGAATAATCTACGACTGTGCTGGAGTCCTGGAGGTGGTCTCATGAGGATTCCGGAGGATGTGAGGAAGGACATCCCGCTGACGAGCGAGGTGATTTATTTTGACAACACGGCCACTTCCCTCACGCCGAAGCCGGTCGTCGAGGCCATGGATGAATACTACCTCAAGTACCGCGCCAACGTCCACCGCGGCGTCCACAGGCTCTCCCAGATGGCGACCCACAGGTACGAGGAGAGCAGGAAGATCGTCGCTGACTTCCTCAACGCGAAGTTCGAGGAGATAGTATTCACCAAGAACACGAGCGAGAGCCTCAACCTGGTCGCCCTCGGCCTTGAGCACGTCTTCAAGCCCGGCGACAAGATAGTGACGACCCCCTACGAGCACCACTCAGACCTGCTCCCCTGGCAGAGGCTCGCTAAAAAGCTCGACCTCAGGCTGGAGTTCATAGAGGGCGACGACGAGGGCAACCTCGACCTGGGCGACGCCGAGAAGAAGATCAAGGGCGCGAAGCTTGTGGCAGTCCAGCACGTCTCCAACGCCCTCGGGGTCATCCATGAGGTCGAGGAGCTCGGAAAGATGGCAAAGGAAGAGGGGGCGATATTCGTAGTTGACGCCGCCCAGAGCGCAGGCCACCTGGAGGTCGATGTGAGAAAGATGAACGCCGACTTCTTGGGGCTGTCGGGCCACAAGGGGCCGATGGGGCCGACGGGAATAGGCGTCCTCTACATCAACGAGGAGTTCTTCGACACCTTCGAGCCGCCCCTGATAGGTGGGGGAACTATAGAAGACGTCAGCCTGGATGGATACAAGCTGGCTGAGCCGCCGGAGAGGTTTGAGGCGGGAACGCCCAACATAGGCGGTGCTATAGGCCTCGCCGCAGGAATAAGGTACATCGAGAAGATCGGGATAGACAAAATCGAGAGGCAGGAACACAAGCTCGTGAAGCGCATTACCGAGGGCCTTGACGAGCTCGAAGTGCCGTGGTACGGACCGAGGGACCTGAAGAAACATGCCGGCGTGGTGAGCTTTAACGTCCCTGGTCTCCACCCGCACGACGTCGCGGCCGTGCTCGACAACCACAATATCATGGTCCGCTCCGGCCACCACTGCGCCCTGCCCGTCATGAAGAAGCTCGGAATAAACGGCACGGTCAGGGCCTCGTTCCACGTCTACAACAGCCTTGAAGAGGTCGAGACCTTCCTCGGCGTCATGGAGGAGCTCGTAAAGGGCCTGCAGTAATCCTCTTTTCTCTTTTGAACGACGCGTCTGAAAAAGTAGATCAAAAAAGTATATCAGAGGGGTAGCTTGCCCATTCGACGTTTATCGTCTCAGGAGTGCGGTAGATGAACGTCCCCTCCCCCTTGTGGACGTGCTTCCTCATCGGGCCGGGCGGGACGCCGTTCGTCTCGTATATTACGCTCTGGACGTCCGGGTCGTGGTAGAGAATCAGGCTCGGGCCGGCGAGGTTCATTATCGAGTCAATGGCATACTGTGTTGCAAGAATCGCTACCCTAGCCCTCATCGGTCGGGTTATCAGGGGTACGGCGGCACCGCCTGGGGTTGTGTAAGCCAGAACGGCCGCGTCGTTGACCCCTATCATCGTTTTCCTCCTGTGCCTGACGACCGCGCTCACGACCAGAAACGCTATGCCGGCGAGGGTTATGCTGTAGGTCTCCCCCAGCCCCACCAGAATGTTCTTTCCGAACTCGGGCGGTTCGCCGGAGTAGAGGGCCTCGTCCAGAGGAGTGTAGCTTTCCCTGATAACTTCAGCGTATTTTTCCTCGGACTTCGCCGTCTCGGGAACGCTCTTCACCTTGCCGGCGAGAAAATCGACGTAGAGTCTTTCCGTCAGGCCTCTGTCGAGTCCGTAAATCGTCTGAACTATCGTCGCGGCAGTGTAGCCATCGAGAAGGCCCTTCTCCGCGAGGACGAGCGGGTCAAGGCCCGTCCCATGGCCGTCCTTAACCTTGATTACGGTATCAAACCCCTCCTCCGGAAAGGTTCCCTCGGTGTCAAAAATAACGACCCCGTAATCGATTTCCCGGTATCTGTCTGCAAAGTACTTCAGCGCCTTTCCGGACACTTGTCCATGCCGAATATCTTGAGGGTCCTCCCGTGATAGGCCGGGTCGTAGAAAACGTCCTCACCTTCCCTTTCAAAAAGCCTGACCGCTATACTGCTGTACTTCATTGGGTTCATCGGTAAAGAATAGGAAAATCTCCTATAAACGGCTTCTGGTCTGACTCAAGCTACCTTCACCATCCTCTCCATCCAGGGGCTGATGCGAACCCTGATGTAACCTTTGAGTTTTTCATCTACCTCCCTGTCCCCCGTGTAAACCCTGAGCGGGCCGTTTTCAATCTTGGAAGGCGTAGCAACGACGAGTATGTTTTCCTTCGGGATGCGCCTCAGCACCTCCGCGGAGAACTGCTGGTTGCCCCTCCCGAAGAGGAACCCGAGGCCCCCTATGACCGTGACAACGACCATGGGGTTTTTGTCCGCAAACCTGAGCAGGTCTCTCTCGGTGGCGTCCTTCACGAGGAGCCGCGCTTCACCGTCCCCCACTTCCACGACATCTACCCCGAGGAGGGTCCCGTCTATGCCCAGCTTATCTTTTATCCTCTTCACGGTCGAACCGGAGCCGAGGAAGTATATCCCGTCGTTTTCAAGGATTTCCTCCGCGACCGCCTCGGCTATGGCCTCAAGCTCTTCCTCTTCGCTGAGGGGAATCCTCTCCTTGCTCCCCTGGACGAGGGTCTCGACAACGGGGACTATGGCCCTGCCGTAGGTTCTCGCCTTAACTTCGTCGTGCCGGTAAGCTTCCTCGTCTATGTCCCTCACCTCGCGCTCCTCTAGCCTGGCGTTTCCCCTCAGGAACTCGACCAGAACCCTCGCGGCGTCCTCGGGAGAATACGCAAAGATTCCCGAGTACATCTTGACGCCGGTCGGGATTCCAAGGATTGAAACTCTCTCGTCCACGGCCTCAACAATATCCCTTGCGGTTCCATCGCCGCCCGCAAACAGGAGGAGCCCCACCTTTTCAACCATTCTCCCCGTGAGCTCCCTCGTGTCCTCCGGGCCAGTATCCGGTATCCTGACACCCTCGACTTCCCGGTAGCCCACTTCCCTGTGCCGTATAACCTCAAACTCAAAGTCAAACTCCTTCAGAATCTCCTCTCCCAGAGGGCCCGGCCCAGTGATGAACCGTGTTCTCCCAGCCTCTTCGTAGTGAGAAAGCTCCTCCAGAAACAGCCTCACGAGGTCGCCCGCGATGGGCCTGGCCCCTCTCCTCACGGCCTCTTCAACTACTCCGTCCGTGCCTTTGAGTGCGACCCTGCCGCCCATTCCAGCTATGGGGTTAACGAGCAGTCCAACTTTCATAGGCTCACCTCATGTATTTTCTCGCGAACACCGTCAGGAACACCGCCCACATGAACATTCCAAAGAGCGCCTCGACCGATGCTATGACCCTCCCCACCCCTATCGGGTGGTAGTCGCCGTAGCCGAGCGTCGTGGCCGTAACAACGCTGAAGTACTCATAGTCAAGAAAGCCCATACTCCCTGACAGCCCCTCGACGCTCCTTGTTAGGAAGAACAGTAAGGGGAAGAACACGTTAACGGCGCCGAGCCATATTATTATCGGCCTCTTCCAGTCGGTGCCGTACTTGCAGGTCAGATCCGCAAAAAGCCACTCAAATAGTGATTCCATCTTTAGGAAGAGCTTCTTAATGCCCCTTCTCTTCCCGGCAAGACGGAAGTGCCTTTTCTCCACCATCTCAAGGTAATAGTACTCATCGGCCTTCTCAAAGTCCCCGTTTTGCTCCCAGCTTATTCTGGCGAGGCGGTAGAACACCTCCGCGGCGCGGTGGCTGTTGAACCTGCACTCCTGAACCTCAACAAAGCCCTCAACGTTGAGTTCAACGGGAATGTTGGCCAGAACCGTCGAGTTCCATGTAAAGTCGCCATGGAAAGATACCTTCCGGAATATCATGTTGCCCATGACCTTCGTGTGCACGAACTCCGGGTTCTTAAGCCAGCTGCCGACTATCTCGGCGTGCCCAAAGATTTCGAGGTTCTCAAGGACGAGGTTGCCGTGGAACTGCCTTATGCTGAGCCTGACCTGCCGCTTGAAGCGCGCCGACTGATCAAAACGTATGTCCCGAAGAACTAAAGCCGTGGCCTTGACTGCCCTCTCACGCGATTCAGACGGTTGTATGCCGTGATCTTCCAGAATCTTCCGCAGGAGGGGATAGCGCACGTTTATTCCAATCCTCCTCACATCGTTCAAGTCGCTCAGCTCTATTCTTCCCGTCGCGGTTCTGCGCTCCCCATATTCCTTCTCGCCCTCCTCCCCTCTGCCCGTGTACTCGGTCGAGTTTATCATGACGTAGCGGACGCTTGAGTCCCTGATGTAAACGGAGTTCGAGAACTTTACGCGGAGAAGGTTGAGGCCGAAGACATGGGAATTGTGAAGGGTAAACGTCCCAAGCTCGCTCTCAAAGACGACCAGCCTGCCCACCGTGGAATTATAGATGGTTACACCAGGCACATTAACGCCGTCAAAGAGTACCGTCCTGAGCTGGGAGTTCTTGAACACCACCTGCTTTTCAGCTTTGAAATCGCTTATTTTGACGTCGTAGAGGTAGACCCCCTCAAAATAGGTCTGGCCCGCCTCAAGCCTCTTGAGAAAAGCCTCTTCCTTCACCTTTTTTATTTCATCACCCAGAAGTTTCTCTCCTTCTTCATAGGGGATGTGAAGGGGACAGTACTTGGAGCCCTCAACGGGCTTCAGCCTGCACCTCTTGCCGCTTTCGTAGGTGTACTCACACATAGCCATCCCAGATAAACTATCTTCCCGAATAATTAAGGTTTTCTCATGATTTTTGGAGTTTTACCAGACCCACCAAATGAACTCTTCTGAACATTACAGTATTCCCAGTGTCACAAACCTTTTTAAATCAAACCAGCCTCCCGAAGGCCTCAAGGTGGAGAAAATGAGCCAGAGAGTTGCCGTCGCGGTAAGAAATGCATCCGTTGCAAATCGCTACCGCTACATCCCCAAGATGCCCCAGTGGTTTTACTCATTCGTACCGTTTAAGGTGGCCACAGGCGGAAGCTCCGCCCTGGTCAGCCTCTACCTGATGGAACTCGGTGGAAACGCCTCAACCGTGGGGTTAGCCCTGGCTCTCGGAAGCCTCGCGTCGATGCTCGGCGCGCTGTTCTGGGGAAGGCTCAGCGATAAAACTCTAAGGAGGAAGCCCTTCATACTGCTCGGCTTTGCCAGCGTTCCGATCTTCCTGACGCTGATGGCCTTTGTAAAGACCCCTGCCCAGCTCATCCTGGTAAACACCATCTATTCGTTCCTCCTTGCCCCAACTTTATCTGTTCCAATAGCCCTTGTCCTGAGAAGCGTCAGAAAGCACAGCTGGGACTACGCGATAGGCAGGTTCAACGAGATAAGCGGGTGGGGCTGGGTTCTCGGACTGGTCCTCGGTTTCGTTATGTCTAGGTTCCTCACGATTCCCCAGCTGTTCATAGCGTTCGCCATCATGAGCATTCCCTCTGTCTTCATGGGAGAGCAGATGATACGGGAGGCTCCAATATACGTCAACAGGCGGGCCATCAGGGCGTTTGGGAACTACGTTATCGAAAAGGCCAGATACTTCCCGAGCTTCATCCTCCACACCAACTTCAGCCTTCCAAAGGGCCTGGGAAGGTTTTACATAGCCTTCCTGCTCTTCTGGATCTCGGCAGGTCTATACTTCCCCCAGATGCCGGTGCTACTCACGAGCGAGGGCTACACGAGGGAGATTGTCTACCTGGCGCTCATAGGAAACTCAGCAGTCTCGGCCATGAACTACACCCGCGTGGGAGCCACGATGGGTGAAAGAAAGGAGAGCACCCTGAGAAAGGGACTGCTCCTCCGTGCCGGGGCCTTCGCCGTGATAGCACTCGGAGCCCTGCTCTCACCACTGCTCCTTCCGTTGGCCTTTGCATCGTATATAATTGCAGGCTACTCCTGGGCCTTCATAGGAATCTCCTCGACGGCTATAGTTAGCGAGAAGGCTGGAGAAAAGGAAAAGGGCAGCGCTATGGGGACGTACAACGTTGTGAGCTCTGCGGGATACATCATGGGGAGCGCTATAAGTGGGACACTTGTCTCATCAGTGGGCTTTGGGGCGGCCTTTGGCCTCGCGCTCGCCCTAGTCGGGGGGAGCCTCGCCCTGCTGAAAAAGTGAAGAAAAGTCAGAACTTCAGAACCCTGGCGAGGACTATAAGCGGGTCCCACACCGGGGCGAAGGGCGGGGCGTATGCCAGGTCCGCGAAGAAAACATCTCTCGTGGTGAACCCGGCCTGAATCATAGTGGCTGCGGCGTCAACCCTCGGAAGTATCTCTCCACCAACGGCCTGGACGCCGAGGAGCCTGTTGGTCTCGTTGTCCACAACACCCTTCAGCCAGATGTCCCTCGCACCGGGGTAGTAGTGGGGCTTCGTTTTTGCCTTGATGAATGCGGTTCTTACGTCGTAGCCTTCCTTAATCGCCTCTGCCTCCGTTAAACCAGTCTTCCCAATTTCCAGGTCGCGGAACTTGGTTATGCTCGTCCCAAGAACACCGGGGAAATGAATCTCCTTCCCGGCGATGTTGCTTCCGGCGACGTAGCCCATCTTGTTGCCGGCGGGGGCCAGGGGCATCCAGACACGTCTGCCGGTGATGAGGTGCTTCGTCTCAGCGACATCTCCGGCGGCATACACGTTCTCGACGCTCGTCTCCATCTTCTCGTTCGTCCATATCGCACCGGTTTCGCCTATTCTAACCCCAAGCTCCCTCGCGGGCCCGGTATTTGGCTTTATCCCAGTCGCCACTATAACTAGATCCGCTTTGTACTCCCCTGCGTCCGTGACAACTTTTTCAACCCGACCGTCACCCTCAAAGCGCAAGGTGAGTTCCTCAAGGCGGAGGTTGAGGTTCTCCCTCAGCTTTTCCTCAACTATGTCGGTAATCTCCTTGTCGAAGGTCTTTCTCAGAACCCTCTCGCTCCTGCCTACGAGTGTCACGTTCTTGCCCCTCTCGACGAAGGCTTCGGCCATCTCAAGGGCGATGTAACCCGTGCCAATGACAACAACATCCTTAACGTCGTGCTTTTCCATGTACTCGGTTATGGCAACGGCGTCGGGCGGGAGGTCTGCGGTGAAGACTCCCTCAAGGTCGGAGCCCTCGAGCGCAGGAACCTGGGGCGAGGCCCCATTGGCAAAGACGAGGTAGTCCCACTCGTAGGTGTGCTCCCCGTCCGCTTCGCGCACCCGGACGCTTCCCTGCTCGACCTCTACGACCTCCGCCTTCATGTGGAGGTCTATGCCGCGCTTCTTGATGAAGACCTCCGGCGGGTAGTGCATGAGCTTCTCCTTCGGCGAGACGCCCTCCACCACGTACGGGACTCCGCAGGGGGCGTGGCTGACCCACTCCGTCGCCTCAAAGACCTTGACGTCCCACTCCGGCTTAAGCCTCTTGACGCGCGATGCAGTGCTCATTCCGGCAGCTCCGCCACCTATGATAACGACTGTCTTCCTCATGATAATCACCAAAAGAGGTTCAAAACCTAAGGTTAAAAAGGTTGATGGGGCAGAAGCCGATCACTCCTTCTTCCGGAGGAAGTACTTTTTGCCCCTAACCTCAACCATGTGGTATATCTCGCCCTCTCTCAGTTCAATGCCCGGCTTTTCGAGCTCGTAGGTCTCGTAGGTCTCCATATCCATCAGCTGGACCTCGGTCGGAGTTATACTGGTCACCATGGCTTCCTTTCTTTCGCCCTCCACCGCATCTATGCCCTCCCGCTTCACGGTCTTCCAGTCGCGGCGCTCCGTCTCACGGGTGACCAGGTTGGTGAGCGTCATGCCCTTTCCATCCACGTTTTCCACGGTGTAAACGTTGCCGCGCCTGTCCTCAACTATATCGCCTTTCCTGAACTTCGGAATCCTGATGCTCACGCTCGCGCGGTGCACCTCTTTGCTGGTCTGTCTGTCAACGCCGACCAGCTCGTAGGCCTCGCTTATAGTCCCGCCGAAACGCTCCTTTATCGCCTGAGCGAGCTTTCTGGCACTCGAGGTGGAGCCCATGTAGAAGTCCAGGCCCTCTTCCTTCTCTATGGTGTCCTGGATGAAGCCCATCCTGTCCCTGCGCATTATCTCATCGACCTTCTCCTCGACGAGTTTTCCTATGGCCTTCCGTTCCTCCTCAGTCAGCGGCCTGCCATCGGCACGGACCTGGAGTATGGCCTCGAAGTAGCCGCCGAGGAACTTGGAACAGCGCGGACAGACGGTCTGGCGGACGTAGACGGTGACGTGCCTGGTCTCATCGTGGAGTTCGTGCTGGAGCTCGTGGATTCTGGCCTTAAC
>DRGF01000152.1 GCA_011050175.1 Thermococcus sp.
CCTGTTGCGGGCCTTGCCGCGTCCTGGTCACTCAGAAGCGCCAAGCCCGCTGTCGAGCCTACAACCACTACCACCCAGACAGGCACTGAAACCCAGACTACCACTGAAACCCAGACCACCACAACCTCTGAGGAAGAGGGAGGAGGAATCTGCGGACCAGCGGCCCTCGTTGGACTGGCACTGGTTCCGCTGCTCCTGAGAAGGAGGAAGTGAACTCTCTCTTTCTTTTCTTCAACGTTTTTTGGTTCTTAAGATGATTTTGGCCAATTTCCCTGTCGTATTTATGAATTTCTCGCATGCTACGTTGTCCTTTTGCCTTGGGGTACAGCCTGCATATGCGTAAAGTATTTAAAGGAAGTTTTACACACAAGAAAAAGACGATGAACAAAATTGTGCCTGGCAGTACAAAAAACGTGAAGGAGGGAATTTGATGGGATTTGGAAAATACTTGGTCATTAGGCTGCTAAATGCCCTTATAGTGTTGGCTATAGTTACACTCGTGATGTCCTCCCTTTTCGTTAAAGTAGCAGAGAAGGACTTGGAGAACACAATAGTGCAGCAAGTGAATGCTGAGTTCCAGGCCCTCCAGCAAAAAGGTCAAACCCCTGAAGACCCCGATGCATGGAGGGCACAGAGAATTGCGCACTATAGGGCGCAGTACCACCTGGACAAGCCTTATTGGTGGAGGGTTCAATATTACTTTAAGAACACGTTGACGTTCAACTTTGGAAAAACTAAGACTCCAGTATTCGGTTCTGAGAAGGACGTTATGGCAATACTCAAAATGGCCATCCCCCGTACGATTCAGCTGTTTACCACTGCACAGATAATAATCATAACCCTGGGTATCCTCCTTGGCGTAAAAGCGGCACAGATGGTGGGCAGTGCCTTCGATAGAGCACTCTCAGTCATCGCATTGGTCATGAGCAGCATCCCAATGTGGTGGCTCGGGATGATAATGTTGCTCGTGTTTTCCTTCAAGCTTGGCTGGTTCCCATCCAGGGCAATTCCCGACCCGAACCTCACTGGTTGGGCCCACATAGTTGATATTCTCCGGCGTATGACCCTCCCAGTGGCTACAATAGTCATAGTCTCTGCCGGAGCTTGGGCGTGGGTCATTAGAAACATCATGATCGGTACAATGCAGGAAGACTTCATCATGGCGGCGAGGGCTAAGGGTGTTCCGGAGAGGAAAGTGATATACGGCCACGCTCTCAGGGCTGCTGCCCCTCCAGTTGTGACAATGATCATCATGAGCCTCCTCGCATCCCTTGGAGGTGCCATAATTACAGAGAGCGTCTTTACTTGGCCCGGGATGGGAAGAGTTTACTGGATTGCAATTGAGACCAACGAGACCAACCTCATCATGGGTCTGACGTTCGTGAACGTTCTGCTGTACCTCATGGGCGTTATTATTGCAGACCTGGCCTATGGATTCCTCGACCCGAGAGTCAAGGTTGGTGCATCAGAAAATATGTGAGGTGAAGAACCATGCGCTGGGTTGATTTCAAAGAATCCCTCTCAGAATTCTGGAGCGACTTTAGAAGGCAGAAGTCAGGTTTGTTAGGATTGCTGTTGCTATTCCTGTTCATATTTACTGCAGTTGCGGCTCCAGTGATAACGTCCCCGGACATTCCGGAGAAGTGGCAGGGCTTCTGGCTGGACAACCCAAAAAACGTACCCCCCACATGGGTCAACGCCTTCTCAAGCGAAGCGAAGGCTTCCCACTTGGCAATTGAGGGAGAAGCTCTCCAGAAGCTCCTCACCAAAACCGACTCCGGGTATCTTGTTGAGGTCGAGTACAATAACGAATACGATGTTCCGCCCCAGGATGTCGTTATAAAAGACCTGACCGGCGATGCTGCGGGTGGCAAACCTTCAATAACCGTCATAGTGGAGAGGCCAGATGGCAAGAAGATAACTTTGATAGAGGGCTACAAGTTCTCGGGAAGCCTTGTCCTTCAGCTGGGTACTCACCCGGAGGTTAGGGCGAACCTCATCGAGTGGATTAAGAGCGAGGGAATATACATTGATCCACTCCAGGAGTTCCAGTACAGGACACTTATGGACGCTACTAAAGTAATCTTTGGGCAGCTGAATGAAAACATACTGAAAAACCCGGAGCCCCTGAAGGGTACGTACAAATTCACGATCCTCGTGAATGTCCCAGAGGGAAGCTCTGTTTCATTTGACAACACTAAAGTGATATTCACCGGAAGAACTTACGGCTGGCTTGGAACTGATTTCAAGGGCAGGGACCTGCTCGCGGGAATTATCTGGGGTTCAAGGGTGTCCCTCGTCATAGGTATCGCGGTGGCTGTGGCAAGTGTCTTGATTGGAATATTCTACGGCGTCACAAGTGCGTACCTCGGCGGATGGAGCGACGAGCTTATGATGAGGTTCCAGGAGTTCATGGCGTCAATACCCAGCCTGCCGATACTCATCCTTATGGGTGCATACTTTGGAGGGCACATAAAACTCTGGCAGATAGTCGTTCTGCTTGCAATCTTCGGATGGGTGGGTATAGCGAGGGTAGCGAGAAGTATGGCGCTTCAGATCAAAGAGCAGACTTACGTTGAGGCGGCGAGGGTCCTGGGTGCAGGCACTGGCAGAATAATCTTCAAGCACATGGTGCCCCAGCTCCTCCCGTACGCGTTTGCCCAGATGGCACTCAGCGTCCCTAGTGCCGTGCTTTCAGAGGCCTCGCTGAGCTATCTGGGTCTCGGCGACCCGACTGCCGTTACTTGGGGACAGATACTCCACGATGCTCAGGTCGCAGGTGCTGCAGTGAACGGATACTGGTGGTGGGTCATCCCGCCCGGACTTTCAATAGCCCTCGTTGGATTGACGTTCGTGCTTATAGGTACCGCTCTCGACAGAGTGCTTAACCCGAGATTGAGGAGACTGTGAGGTGGTAGAAATGACCAAACCCGTCCTTGAAGTCCGCAACCTTAAGATGTATTACTTCACCAACAGGGGCGTAGTGAAAGCAGTTGACGATATAAGCTTTGACATAAAGAAGGGAGAAGTCCTGGGACTTGCCGGCGAAAGTGGCTGTGGCAAGTCCTCCCTTGGTTTTACTTTAATGGGTATGCCCAGCCCGCCTGGAAAAATAGTCGGGGGCAGCATCAAGATAGATGGTAGGGAGATCGTAGGGCTTCCGGAGAACGTGCTCAGGAAGGAGATACGCTGGCAGAAAATATCCATGATATTCCAGGGTGCTATGAACGCCCTCAACCCCGTCTATACCGTTGGTTACCAGATGATAGAACCCCTGCTCTACCACAAGGGGATGAGTAAGGACGAGGCACTCGATAGGGCCCAGAAATACCTTGAGCTCGTCGGTCTCGACCCTGAAATCGTGTACCGCTACCCCCATGAGCTCTCAGGTGGTATGAAGCAGCGTGTAGTCATCGCTTCAGCATTGCTCCTTGAACCCGAAGTTGTCATAGCAGATGAGCCGACAACGGCCCTTGACGTCGTTGTTCAGGCCCAGATAATCAACCTAATGAAGAGGCTCAAGAAGGAGCTCGGTCTCTCCATGATATTCATCACCCACGATCTCAGCATCCTCGCTGAGGTCAGCGACCGCGTTGCCATCATGTACGCGGGTAAGATTGTGGAGATTGGAGACAGCAAGAAGATCTACTACGAGCCTGCCCACCCGTACACCCAGAAGCTCCTTGCCGCCATACCGAGGCTTCACGAAGACGTTGAGAAGCTCGAATTCATTCCGGGACAGCCGCCCAACCTCATCAGCCCGCCGAAGGGATGCCGCTTCAACCCGAGGTGCCCGTACGCGATGCAGGTTTGTAAGGAGCAGGTACCCGAGATGAAAGAAGTTGATAAGGATCACTATGCTGCATGCTGGTTACTGTGAGGTGTGAGACATGGCCGAGCCGGTACTTAAAGTTGAAAATCTCAAGAAGTACTTCCCCATCAAGAGAGGCTTCCTAGACACCCTCAAGGGTGCTCCGCAGAAAAAGGTCCACGCTGTTGACGGCATAAGCTTCGAGATATTCAAACAGCAGGTCTTCGCCCTCGTTGGTGAGAGCGGCTGTGGAAAGTCCACCACTGGAAAGCTCATAGTCAAGCTCCTTGAGCCCACGGACGGTAAGATATACCTAGAGGGCCAGGATGTCACCCAGGTCAAGACAAAGGAGGAACTTCTCGCGTATAGAAGGAAAGTCCAGATGATATTCCAGGATCCGTTTTCCTCAATGAACCCGAGATTCAAGATATACGACGTGCTGGAAGAGCCGCTGTTGATCCACGGAATCGGCGAAACAAAGGCGGAAAGGGAAGAGCTCATCTACAAGGCGCTTGAAATGGTCAAAATCGTCCCGCCCGAAGACTACGTGGGCAGGAACCCACACATGCTCTCCGGCGGTCAGAGGCAGCGTGTGGCAATAGCAAGGGCCCTCATCCTTAACCCGACCTTCATCGTCGCCGACGAGCCGGTTTCGATGCTCGACGTGTCAATTCGTGCAGAAATCCTTGAGCTGATGAAGGAGCTCAAGGAGAAGATGGGTGTTACATACCTCTACATCACCCACGACATGTCAACGGCAAGGTACTTTGCCGACTGGATGGCGGTCATGTACCTCGGAAGAATTGTTGAGATGGGACCAGCGAAAGTCGTCATCGACAACCCGCTCCACCCGTACACAAGGGCCCTGCTCTCAGCAGTGCCGGAGCCGAAGCCCGAGCGCAGGAACATCATCAAGGAACTTCCGATCAAGGGTGAAGTTCCTAACGCCGTTGACATACCGCCCGGATGCCGCTTCCACCCGAGGTGCCTCTACGCCCAGAAGGGACTGTGTGACACCAAGCACCCGCAGCTGGTGGAGTACGAGCACAACCACTGGGCAGAGTGCCATCTGGTTGGGAAGTACTGAGCTCACATAACTTTTTTATTCTATTCTTTGTTTGTTGCTGTTGAAGGTGATATCAATGAGCAGCTTTAAGGAGGGTCTTACTTATCCGCCGATCAGAACTGGCTTAATATTGCTGTTCTTGGCTCTTCTGATGTCCCTGGGGGCCTCTTATAACGTCCCTAGAGAAGAACTCCAGACGGGCGTTTGGGGCCCTGGAACTTACGTTATTGGGGACGAGATAGAAGCCCCGGGAGATCTCGTGAGTATAACTCTCGAGATTTCATCGGACAATGCCTCGGTTAAAGTAATCACGGACGGTGTGGAAAACACCCACACGTTGTCTGGGGACACAAAGACGCTGGAGTTCACTTCACAGCCCTCTGTTTTGGTTGAAAACGGGGAAGTCAATTATTCATACACTATAAAATGGATTGAGCACCCGTACACATATCTCAGCTTTCCGGCGTTTTTTATCATGATCGTGGGGAGCGTCATAGCTTTTAAGGGATATTTAAGCTTCTTGGAGTCCCTCAGGGAAAAAACCGCGGCAAAAAAGAGGAGGGAAAAAAATGAGGGTCCTGAACTACGATGACGCCATAAAAAGCCTTGTGGCGTTTATAAAAGAGAAAGTCAGCGATGCTGGAGTGAATGGCGTGGTGATTGGAGTTAGCGGCGGCATAGACAGCGCGACCGTTGCCTACCTCGCCGTTAAAGCCCTTGGAAAGGAGAGGGTTATGGGCCTGATAATGCCCTACTACGAGAACCGTGACGTTGAGGACGCAAAACTCGTCTGCGAGAGCCTTGGAATCGAGTATAAGTTGATAAACATAAAGCCCATCGTTGATGAGTTCGAGAGGGTCGCCGGGGGGCTTGACACCCGGAGCAGGGGGAACGTCATGTCCAGGACGAGGATGGTTCTTATGTACGCCCACGCCAATGCGAGGAACTACCTTGTTTTGGGCACCTCCAACAAGAGCGAGTTCCTGACTGGATATTTCACGAAGTGGGGCGACGGTGCCAGCGACTACGCTCCGCTAATAAACCTCTACAAGACAGAGGTCTGGGAGATAGCGAAGCTCCTTGGAGTCCCTGAGAGGATAATCCAGAAGAAACCCTCTGCCGGCCTCTGGGAGGGTCAGACTGACGAGGATGAGCTGGGAATAAGCTACCGCCTCCTTGACGAGATACTCTGGCGCATGGTTGACCTTGGAATGGAGAAGGATGAAATAGCCGAAGAGCTCGGCGTTCCAATCGAGCGGGTCGAATACGTTGAAAACCTCGTTAAGAGGAGCGAACACAAGAGGCGCCTCCCCCTCGGGCCGGAGTTCTGAGGTGAGCCCATGAAGCGTGGTTACATTTTCGTTTTTCTAGCCGCCTCCATGTGGGGTACTCTGGGTATATTCGCCAAGTACCTCGACGGCTTTGGCCTCAGCCCATTCACCATGGTATTTTACCGCGTTCTCTTCGCGCTGATGCTTCTTGGTGCGTACCTCAAGCTCCGGGGAATTAAACTGTCCATAGGAAAGGAGAGACTGAAGTTCTATGCCGTCTACGGGTTCTTCAGTATATTCCTGTTCTATACCCTCTACTTCTACACTGTGACAATCTCCTCTGTCTCCCTTGCGGTTCTCCTCCTGTACACTGCCCCTGTGTACTCGATAGTCCTGGGCAGGCTGGTCTTCAAGGAGCCAATGAGCAGGGAGAAGCTCATCGCCCTCGGTATGGTCATGGCTGGAGTGGTTCTCGTCAACGGTTCCGGGACCGAGGTCTCGGCCAGGGCACTTATATTTGGTCTCCTTACAGGGCTGACCTACGCCCTCTACGGAGTCCTGGCCAAGCTCGCCGTGAGGAAAGAAGAACCCGAGAAGGCCCTCTTCTACACCCTGCTGTTCGGGCTCCTCTTTCTCCTACCCTTCACTGACTTCAGGGTTCCCGCCGCGGCAGTTCCGTATCTCTTCGCGCTGGCCCTGTTCCCGACGTTTCTTGGCTACATTCTCTATAACCACGCGCTGAGGGAAGTCGAGGTCAGCAGGGCGAGCATAGTCGCCACGATAGAACCTGTGGTCGCCATAGTCCTGGCATTCGTTCTCTTCGGCGAGAGACTGAGTGCGGCACAGCTCGCCGGCGCCGCCCTGATCATAGGCGGCTCAATGATAGTGCACAGGGGGGAGAAGAAACAGAAGGAAGTCCACTAAATGTGGAAGTACCTTTCGAGCTCCCACTCAGTCACCTTCTTTGTTTCCGCGGGAACCTTCCGTGAGGACAGATACTCGAGGTAGTCCTCCCACTCGCGTTCTTTGTACTCCACGAAGTTCCGGTATGCACCGCCCAATGCACCCCTTACGACACGATCCCTTTTCAGCTCCTCAAGGGCCTCCCCGAGGCTTTCGGGCAGGGTATCAATACCCAGTCTGACTCTCTCTGACTCGTCCATCTCGTAGACGTTTGCCTCGGTGTATGCCTCTGGATCCACTCTCCTTTTTATACCGTCGAGTCCGGCCATCAGAACCGCCGCGAACGCCAGATAGGGGTTTGCGCTTGGATCCGGGCAGCGGTACTCTATCCTTGCCCCTTTGCCCCAGAACGCGGGAACCCTTATCAGGGTGCTCCTGTTGCGGTACCCCCAGCTGATGTAAACCGGCGCCTCATAACCTGGAACGAGGCGCTTGTAGCTGTTTACCGTCGGGTTAGTAACGGCAGAGAGCGCCCTCGCGTGCTTCAGAAGGCCGCCTAGAAAGTGCATTGCAGTCTCACTGAGGCCGTCCTCTCCGATGAACGCGTTCTCCCCGTCCCTCCAGAGGCTTATGTGGAGGTGCATTCCGTTCCCGGGAAGTCCGTGGGGGGGCTTGGGCATGAAGGTCGCGTATAGTCCACGCATCTCCGCTGCCGCTTTGACGACATGTTTGAAGCTGACTACGTTATCGGCGGTTTTGAGGGCCTCATCGTAGCGGAAGCCTATCTCGTGCTGAGACTTCCCTACCTCGTGATGGAGAACCTCCGGGACGAGTCCAATGGTTCGCATGTGGAGTGCTATCTCCCTCCGCAGGGTGCGGGCGCCGTCAAGTGTGACAATGTCAAAATAGCCCCCACTGTCCGGTATCTTGAGCTCCCACGTTCCGTTCTTTTTGAAGAGGTAGAACTCCGGCTCCGGGCCGATGTATGCCTTAAAGCCCTCCTTTTCAAGTTTCTCGATCGCCGCCCTGAGCACTCCCCTTGGGTCGGCGCCGTATGGTTTTCCGTCCTTGTAGATGTAGCCGTAAACCCTCGCTATCCCCTCCCATGGGACATCCTCGTAGGTACTCGGATCTGCCTTGAGGACGAGGTCGCTGTCTTCTATGCCCTGGAACCCGGGTATGGACGAACCGTCGAATGCTATTCCCTCCGCCAGTACATCTTCGTATCTCTCCGCGGGTATCTCCATGCCCTTTGGAACTCCGTTGATGTCGACGAAGACCAGCTGGATGAACGCGGGTGACTTGACTCCTGGGGCGATTCCAACTGTGGAAATTTCGTTCATTTTTATCACCAGGTGAATGCTCTAATGTTCAGATTTATGC
>DRGF01000076.1 GCA_011050175.1 Thermococcus sp.
ACGACCTTGTCCGTCATCTTCATGTAGTGCCTCGCGGCGGAGTCAACGACATAGATGACCGGAATTCCGTAGGAAGCCAGCTCCTTCGCGGTAAGCTTGCCCTGCCACTTGGGCCTCGTCTCGGTGACGATGACCTTTATATCCTTGCCCTGCTCCCAGGCAGTCTTCATGACGCTTATCGCCGCCTTGCTGTGGCAGTGGGTCATTATGACGTCGCCGTCCTCTATGCGCTTCGCCCCGATTTCGCCTATCCTCTCAACGGCCTTCTCGGAGTTGTGGATGAACTCCTTGGCGGCGTTTATGATTATGAACTTAAGCTGCTCAAGGTCGGCGCCACCGGCGTAAGCGACCTTTCCGCGGTGCATGACGTAACGGAGCGCGTTAGGAAGTGAAACGGCTGTGGGTCTCGTCTCGTAGAGAATCCTGGCCGCCTGCTTCATCTCGCTCCAGAAATCGTCAACATTCGTTGCTTTACTCTTCTCCGCCTGGATCTGGAGGGCATAGGCCGCAGATCTTCCTATCTTGCCCGCACCTCTTATCTTCATGTCTCTAATTTCCCGGGCAATCTCAAGCACCTCATTCACCACAGGCATTTCCATCCCCCCTTACTGGTAACCCCATATTATGGGGGGAGGGTTTATAGAGGTTTTTATGTTCATCCATGACGCATCAAGCCCCCCGATGTAAGGAAAATGTCACGACGTTGTCTTTTACATTTGTAAATGGCCCTAACGACCATTGCAGAAAGATTTATAACTAATCGCCGCTATCGTTAAGTGTATAGAATTGGTGACGTGCTCAAAAGTGTACATTCCAGGGGGGAATTAAAGTGGAGGAAAAACTCATGGGCAAGAGTTCGGGTTCACCGGACTTCGAAGCGTACTTCTCTGACAAGGCCAAGGCTATGAGGGCATCCGAGGTCAGGGAGCTCCTCAAGCTCGTCGAGAGCTCCGACGTCATCTCCCTTGCCGGCGGTCTCCCAGCCCCGGAGACGTTCCCGGTTGAGATTATTAAGAAGATAACCGAGGATGTTCTCACCAACCACGCCGACAAGGCGCTCCAGTACGGTACCACCACTGGATTTACCCCGCTTCGCCTCACCCTCGCAGAGTGGATGGAAAAGCGCTACGGCATCCCGGCCGGCGATGTCGAGGTAATGATAGTCGCCGGTAGCCAGCAGGCCCTCGACCTCATCGGAAGGGTCTTCATAAACCCCGGCGACATAGTTGTCGTTGAGGGTCCGACCTACCTCGCGGCACTCAACGCTTTCAAGTACTACGAACCAGAATTCGTCAGCATCGAGATGGACGACGACGGAATGAGGGTTGACGTCCTCGAAGAGAAGCTGAAAAAGCTCAAGGCCGAGGGCAAGAAGGTTAAGTTCGTTTACACCGTCTCAACTTTCCAGAACCCAGCAGGAGTTACCATGAGCCTGGAGAGGAGAAAGCACCTCCTCGAACTGGCCAAGGAGTACGACTTCCTCATCGTCGAGGACGGCCCGTACAGCGAGCTCCGCTACTCCGGCGAGCCCATCCCGCCGATCAAGCACTTCGACGACGAGGGAAGGGTTCTCTACCTCGGAACGTTCTCAAAGATATTCGCCCCAGGCTTCAGGATTGGATGGATAGCGGCCCACCCGCACTTCATCAGGAAGCTTGAGATAGCCAAGCAGGCCGTTGACCTCTGTGCCAACCCGTTCGGACAGGTCATAGCCTGGAAGTACGTCGCCGACGGCTATCTCGACGAGCACATTCCGAAGGTCATAGAGTTCTACAAGCCGCGCAGGGACGCTATGCTCGAGGCACTCGAGGAGTACATGCCAGAGGGCGTCAAGTGGACCAAGCCGGACGGAGGAATGTTCATCTGGGTCACCCTGCCGGAAGGCATCGACACCAAGCTCATGATGGAGAAGGCCGTTGCAAAGGGCGTCGCCTACGTTCCGGGAGAGGCGTTCTTCGCCCACCGCGACGTCAAGAACACGATGCGCCTGAACTTCACCTACGTGCCAGAGGAGAAGATACGCGAGGGCGTCAAGAGGCTTGCCGAGACCATAGAAGAAGAAATGAAGGCCCTTAAGGGCTGATAATTCTTCTCCTCTTCCATTTTGCAAAGTTTTTTATCCTCTTCTCAGAACTCCAGTCAGGTGATAGTCATGAAACCGCTGATCGGCATAATCGGTCAGATTGACCATTCAAGAAACAGGTTGTTTCTGGACAAAACTCACATTGAGAAGGTTGCGGCGGCAGGTGGAATCCCCGCAGTTTTTCACACGGACGCTTCACCGGACGAGGTTCTGGAACACGTTGACGGCATACTCCTCATAGAGGGGCCCGACGTTCACCCCCACTTCTACGGGGAGGACCCCTCCAGCGCCATTAAGTACGTCGATGTTGAGCGCGACGAGTTTGAGATAAGCCTCGTGAGAAAGGCCGCCGAGAAGGGCGTTCCAATACTCGGCATCTGCAGGGGCATGCAGGTCATAAACGTTGCCCTGGGAGGTACCCTCTACCAGGACCTCAGCGAGATACCCAAGGCGATAAAGCACGACTGGGAGCTTAAGCTCATTGGGCCAAGCCAGCGCGTCCACGGAGTCAGAATTAAGATGAACTCAAAGCTCTACGAGATTCTCAAGGACGGACTGGACATAGAGAGCACCAACGAAGTCTACCTGCGTGTCAACAGCTTTCACCACCAGGCCATCAAGAGGGTCGGCGAGGGAATCAGGCCCGTAGCGTACGCGGTCGATGGGCTGATAGAGGCAATAGAAAGCACAGAGGACGCAGAGGGCTTAATCCTGGGAGTCCAGTGGCAGCCGGAGTACCTCCCGGAGATGGACAGGTTGTACGAGGCCTTAGTAAGGGCCGCAGCCGAATACCGGGCAAAGAGGCTCGAGCTTGAGAGGATTGAAATAGAAGCAGAGCTCAGGGAAAAGCTCGAGGATGCGAAAACAGAGGAGGAAGCCCAGGCCATCACAGAGGAACCAGATGGGAGCCATCACAGCTGGGATGAGAGCGATAACCTTCCCGACACGAACCAAATGTGATGCCCTTTTCGGTTACTTTTCCCTCCGCCTCTCTTAGAATTTCAAACCTCAGCTCGCGGGGCAGGTAGTAGTAGCCCCCTATCCTCTCCCCACGCTCATAGAGGGGCCAAAGCTTTTCCATTAGCCCGGGAAATTTTGCAGACATCCTCCTCTTTGAGTCGGGCCTTAGCTTGAGGGTTGAAACGGTTATATGGTCAACAAAGTTCAGCGCGTCAAGCGTTTCGTCAAAGTCATCCCAGGTGTAAAACGGGATTATCGGGTCGATGCGGGCATAAACAGGGATCCCCTCGCGTTTGGCCTTTTTCAGCGCTTTGATCCGGTCTTTAGGTGCGGGTGCGTTGGGCTCCAGGAGTCTGGCCTTCCGCCCGTCCACGGTGGTCACGGTTATCCCGACGGCACACTTCAGCTCACGCAGGACGTCCAGGTCCCTCTCAAATATGTCGGACTTGGTCAGAAGCAGACAGCGGATGTCATAGCGCTTGAAAAGCTCAAGAACCTTCCGGGTTATTCCCAGCTCGCGCTCCACGGTCGGATAGGGATCCGAGGAGTAGGAGAGCGCTATTATGTAGCGCCGGTCGAACTTCCTCAGTTCTTTCTCAAGCTTCGGCAGGAGTCCTTCCTTCGTTCTCACACGAAAGGCGTGGGGGATGTAGCCCGTTATGTAGCAGTAAACGCACGCGTGGTCGCAGCCGGTGTAGACGTTCAGAGAGTACTTGAACGGGCAGGTGCACAGCTTTGCCTTCCACGGGTCAAAGGGCCGTATATACATATTTGTGCCTACGAAAAGGCCTTAAAATGGATTGCGTTCACTTTCATGGGTGAAAAATATGGCAGACGAGATCAAAGGCAGGGTGGAGTGGTTCAAGGACTACCAGTTCATCGGAAGAATAGAGGGCGACAAGTGCTCAATTATTCTCGGAGAGGGTGGTATAAGCCCCATGAAGCTCCTCCTTCTGAGCGTCGCCGGCTGCACCGCCTACGACATCGTTATGATACTCCAGAAGATGCGCGAGCCGATTGAGGGACTGGAAGTCGAAATCAGCGGCGAAAGGAGAGAGGAGCACCCCAAGATATACCATAAGGTCCACCTTCACTACAAAATCTACGGCAACGTGAAGGAAGAGAAGGCCAAACGGGCAATAGAGCTGAGCCAGGACAAATACTGCTCGGCCAGCGCACACGTGAAGCTCAGTGGGGCGGAGGTTACGTACTCCTTCGAGATAATCAAAGGTTAGCTTTTTAACTCCTTTTTTTCAGCCCCCGAGGGTGGTAAGGTGATAGAGCTTATCAAACACTTCCTCATACTCTACACAGGTCTTTTTGCGATAACGAACCCCGTTGGAGCGGTTCCAGTATTCCTCAGTGTCACCCATGACCTCTCCAGGAGCCAGAGACGCGAGATAGCAAAGAAAACCGCCATAACGGTAGTGGTAACACTCATAACCTTCGCCCTGATTGGCCAGTGGATATTCAAGTTCTTCGGCTCCAGCACGGACGCCTTCGCCATAGCAGGCGGCATTCTCCTCTTCAGGATGGCAATGGAAATGCTCTCAGGAAAACTCTCCACAATCAAGATAAGCCAGGAAGAGACCGAAGAGTTCAGCGAGGAAGTTGTTACACTGGAAGAGGTCGCCATAATCCCCCTCGCCATCCCGCTCATATCCGGTCCAGGTGCGATAACGACCGTGATGCTCTACACCGCCAAGAGCACCAGCCTCCCGGAGAAAGTGACGGTAATAGCCAGCATAGTTGCAATAGGTCTCACGGTATTGCTCGTCCTGTGCTCGGCCAACAGAATCAAGGCCAAACTCGGCAGGGTCGGAATCAAGGTCATGACGAGGATGATGGGTCTGATACTCACCTCAATGGCCGTTCAGATGATTATAAACGGCATAAAAGGCGCTTTCGGCCTCTGAGGAAGACTTTTAAGCTCCATTTCCAACTTTTTTTGGTGTAAGCCATGAGAGGTGACCTCATCCGTGTTCTGAGCGCCGTGGAGGAGAAGGCCAACGAGCTAAAGCTCGACGGATACGAACCTGATGTTGTGCTCGTCGGAAAACAGGCCTACGAGTTCATAAAAGAGCAGGTGAACGAGGAGTTCGGCGACGAGGAGGAAGTCCTCGAGCTTTCCGGGCTGAAGGTCAGGGTTCTGGATGAGCTCGAAGGGGACGCGGTAGTTATAGACAGCAAGGCTCTCGGACTCGGCCCCGGAGGGGCAAAGCGCTTCAAGGCCGTCCTATAACTCCCCAGACCTTTCCATTTCTCAATTCTATCCTCAGCCCCCTGAGAGCGAGCAGGCTGAGCGAGACTGCCATGATGTCAGCCAGGCTTCCCGGGTTCCTCAGGTCGCCCTTCTCCCGCATAAAGGCATCAAACTCCTCAACGTTGAGTTCCCCGCCGAGAACCTTCTCCGCCTTCTCCCGGACGAGCTCTGCCTCTTCCATGCCGGCTTTTCTTATGATGAGCGTGTCGAGGTTGCTCGCGAGCAACTCAACGAAGGCCCTCACCACAGCATCTTCCAGCGGGAGCTCTTTTATCAGCTCGTAGAGCCTTCCAAATGTTGAATAGCTCAGCTCGTACTCATTGAGCCACTCGCAGAATATCATCTCCCTCTCACAGCTCATCTCGGCCAGCCTCGCCAGGTTTATCTCATCCTGGAAGAGCTCCCTGAAGGAGTCGTCGGAATAGACGTCGTACTTGACGCCACTCGGGATTCCCTTGGGGTTGGCTATCCTTATCGCCTGGTAGAACTCCATCGTGTCCCTGACCGTCGATTCCTCTATCAGTAGCTTCGCCTTTTTCCTCGCGTCAAGCATGTTCCTCCCAATCGCCATCCCCATCATGAGCGGGATTGAGAGGGCAACGATGCCAAAGTTGGGGTTGGCGTCCTGGGCCTCGCGCGATGCCTGGACCGCCCGCTTTATCAGCTCCCCCAGTCCAGCCTCCCGGGGCTCGAGGATGCCCTTCTTCAGAAGCTCCGCGGTCTTCACGGCCTCGTAGTAAACCCCCGTGACGGCAGTGTCCGCGAATAGGAAGTGGTAAAACGTCAGGTCCTCGAAGTCCCTGAAGCGGTTTACGTTGCCGGGCTTTGGGACGGCGGCCTCGATGAGGGGGCCGAGGGTGAAGGCGCGGACTATCCTCCACCGCTCCATTCACACCACCAGATACAGGAGCAGGTAGATGAGGTAGAGTGCCAGCACAACCTTTCTCGCGGTTCTCTTCGTCAGTATGTAGAGGCCGAAGGCTATCAGCGTAACGCCCCAGAAGGCGTCCCTTATTGCCCCCTCGTAGGGCTGGAGCCAGGCTACGAAAGCAGGGTTGAACTCCCTCAGCAGGAGGACGAGCCCGAGGAAAACGAAAATTAGTCCGAGTGTCCTCACTTCAATCACCCTCCAAGAAGAGTATTATGCCTATGACGAGGAGCACAACTGCCAGGAGCGTCGTCCCTCCCACTGGGCCGACTATCAGCGGAAAGAAGGGCTTTGCCACAAGGACCGCGCCGAGTACTATCAGTATTATCGCGAGGGTTTTGGTATTGTTGTCCGAAAGAATTTCGTTAGTCTTCTTCCCGCTCTCTTCCGCCAGCTCGCTGAGCCTCTCCCCGAGGGGCTTCTCCTCGCCCTCTTCATCTGGCATGATGAGGGCAAGCAGGAAGTACAGCAGAATCATTGTGGGGGGGTTGACCACCAGCAGGACGACAAATATAATCCTGAGGAGCACAGGGTCCACATCGAGGTACTCGGCCATGCCCCCGATAACCCCGAGAAAGACCCTGTTCCGACGTGATCTCACGAGTTTTCTTGTCATATAACTCACCAAAGAATAGAAAGTCATGAGGGCTTAAAAGTCATTCCCCTACCGTAACGTCTCCGACCACGTCCAAGACGGTGATGAGGATCGGCATGCCCTCACCGGAGTGAAAGTTCCTGACGTCGCCAACGATGTCATCGGTGCTGAGATGGACCGAGAAGCCCTTGGGGACGGTGATGGTTACGTCACCGACTACGTCCTGGATAACGACGTCGTCTCCGGCCACTATCGAGACGTCGCCCACTATGTCCTCAAGCTGGTACTCCGCCGCAGGAGCTGCAGCGATGTCTCCCACCACGTCCTCGGCAAGGATCCTAGTGGCGGCAGCATCAATCTCAACGTCCCCAACCACTTCGCGGAACCATACGTCTGCGAGGGAAGCACCGACCTCGATAACCACCGTCCCGTTCCTGTATTCGGAGCACACGTTATGTTCTCCCAGGAGAGTCTTCTTTTTGGGGCAGTAAACGGTCAGGAGGCCGTCCCTGTAACTGGTGTTGAGCGGAATGTTGCTCCTGAGCACCACCCCGCTGACGTTCGATTCGACAATGCGAACGTTTCCGACCACGTTCTCCACCACTATTGCGCCGGCGTTGAACCTGCCAGCTTCCACGAGCTTCCCGGCTACTTTCTTCGGAGTTATCCCGCTTATGTGGACATCTCCCCTGAGGGCCAGGGCGGTGAGAGTTGCACCAATTAGAAAGGCCACGAGGGCGACACTGAGCGCTACCCCCAGGAGACCTCCCCTTCGCTTCATGCGTCGCACCAATGAAAATATATTCACTACTCCGTATAAGGTTTACGCCCTAGATGGGTTGCACTTTTCCCTTGAGAACAAAGTCACATACTTCATAACCGAAGCTATAACGAAAAGTTGGGAGTCAGCGGAGGAGCTTAACGAACTCCCTCATCCAGGCGTAGAGGTCGCCGGGGTGCCTTGAGCTCACCCAGTTGCCGTCAACGACAACCTCTTCGTTCACCCACTCGGCGCCGGCGTTTATCACGTCGTCCCTGATGGTTATCGTGCTCGTTCCCTTCCTGCCCCTGAGTACGCCGGCGGAGATGAGTATCTGCGGGCCGTGGCATATGCTCGCAACGGGTTTTCCGGCCTCGAACATCTTCCTCGTTATCTCGACGGCCTTCTCGTTGAGCCTGACAATCTCCGGCGCCTTTCCCCCGGGCAGAACGAGGGCGTCGAACTCTTCGGGATCGACTTCCTCAAAGGCGAGATCAACGTCCACGGAATAGCCGTGCTTTCCGGTTATCTTGCCCCTCTGAAAGCTGGCGACGTAGACCTCGTGGCCTTCCTCCTTTATCCTGTGGAGCGGGTATATCAGCTCCAGGTCTTCAAAACCGTCAGCGGTCAAAAACAGCACCTTCATCCAAAACACCTCCATCCAAACGCTTAGAGAGAAATAGAAACGGGATACTTATAACCCTTTCTGGACAAAAATGAGTCTCAGAGGGGGAGCTCCGTGGTCTCCTTGTGTATCTTGAGGACGACCATGGTGTGGGTCGCCACGACGCCGTCGATCTCCCCAATGGTGTCGAGGA
>DRGF01000193.1 GCA_011050175.1 Thermococcus sp.
CATCGTCAGCACGCCCGGCCTGAAGGTCGAGCGCGGAAGGATAGTCGTTGACGAGAACATGATGACCAGCATTCCGGGCGTCTTCGCCGGCGGTGACGCCATAAGGGGCGAAGCGACCGTCATCCTCGCAATGGGTGACGGAAGAAGGGCCGCGGGGGCGATCCACGAGTACCTCACTGAGAAGAGGGAAGGGCAGAACGCGTGAGCCCTTCTCCTTTCTTTCATATTATACCTCTGAGGCCAGTGTTTCTTCTGTCCTAAACTCGCGGTACTTTTATCAATATTCCCGAAGAACAGAACCCCGGCGATGAGGAACCCCAGAGTGGCTGACCCGTGATGACGGGCATACTGGCCGAGCCGCTAAATTTGCGTAAGCTCGATAATTTCAGCCACCCATCTCTCGTGAAATATTCCTCACAACTTCATCTATAATACTCCCTTTAAAATAAATCTCAGAGACCCGGATGAAATAGTTGTATTTCATCTCTAATTTTTTTACTGGTCTCACTGCCCAAAGCCGCGGCCGCTCTTCGATCAACTTTTCCAGAACTATGCGGACTATCGAAAGCCGCCCAGTATTGTCATCTATAACAACATAGGTGTTTCTCAGTGTTCCTACCGCCGTAGGGGCCGCACTTTGAAACATATAATCGATGTTAGAGACAATCACCTCGGGATCATGGATAATCTCGTCTGGATCAAGTATCGGCCGAACTTCATAATCACGAGTAATAACATTCAGGAATTCCAGAGCTTCTTTCTCAATAGGCTTCGATGGTTTGAGGCCAGTGCTGGATTTGTACCGGAGCAGGTACTCCGAGGTTTTTGGCTCAATCTCTGTGAGATCCTGAAACATAAAATCGAACAAGAAATGTGGCCCAATGATGTAATACATGCCAAATCCTAACCAGCTGGCATAGAATTTCAGCCGGTCTTTGCTATATTTTTTCTGAATTGCCTTTTCAAAGAATGATATATCGATGCTGAGGAGAGAGATTAATACCGTAACCGCGAGATAGCCAAAGACTCCCGCTTCGAAGTTTGCTATCGTTGGTTTGAGATATTCAAGAGCCTCAACCCACCATAGCGAAAGCAGTTTATAGAAAAGAAAATACAAAACAACAGCTGGAAAAAGGAGCCGCTCGAACTCTCTGAGGGCATCTAAAACCCACACCGAAATCGGGATTTTTATAAAGAATTTAGAGAGCTCCTCCCCCACTTCTCGTACTGCCTCGTCCATATCTACCGAAGGTTTTCTCATTAAGCTGACAACCATCTTCTTGAGGGCTTTGAAAATCGCTTCTCGTGCCTCTTTCATCCTCCCTCTACTTCTCCGTTTCAACCATTGGCGGAAAAGCAAGTATGCTCCCACAAAAATAGCTAACATGAGTATCCTGACCATCATAGTCTCGGAGGGAAGTAACAAAACGACGAGCAATATGAAAGAATAGTAGAAAAATATTGCCTGTGCGGTTTTGAGTGCAGTAGTGAACTTTCGCCTGTCCCCCGCGACAATCCCAGTAAGCCCAACAATTTCTTCCAGAACCACCCTTTTGTCCACCCATAGTATTTTAATTCACTAAGTTTATATCCGTATCTGCTACTAAGAAACAACTTAAAACAAAAACCCTAACCCCATAACTCAGAACGTCGATATATGGGCTAGAGTGAGTTGTGTGCAAAGAGTATTGCATAAAATCGCCGACACAACGATACAACAAATGGATGATATTCCGAAAATAACGAAAGCAATAAAAACTACAATGACAAAACAGAGCCGCAATGGGGAGCTCTATGAGTAACTTAATCGAATGGGGATTGACACTCGTGAATGGTTGAAACTCCTCAACTAGAATTGAAGAAAAGTGAGCGATGAAGACCTCTAGGGTATCTGAACCGCACGATGAGCGGAAGATGATGAAAAGAAAGGACGGAGCTCACTCTTCCATTTCCTCGATCTCCTCCAGAATGTCCTCGAACTTCTTGAAGTCCTCGGTCTGGGCGAGGAGAGTTATGAAGTCGTCTATCTCCTTCTTCTCCAAGAACGCTCCGGCGAGGAGCTTTCCAGTGTAGCGGTTGTTCTTTATCTCCCAGAACATGTAGAACTCGGGGAAGCGGTCCTTTATCTTCCGGTAGGCAACGCCGTACTTCGACTCCTTGAGCGGGTTCTGTTCAAGGTAGAAGTGTCCGGGCTCGAGCTCTATCATGTGGAGAAGGGCACCGCGTTTTGTCTTAACAAGCTTCACCTTAACGTCCCATTCCTTCAGAACCTCCATGAAACCGCCGAAGAAGATACGGCTGCAAATACTTAAGGCTTCCGAGGGGAGAAGAGAAAAATGAAGGCAATCAGAGGCTCTTGAGGTACTCAGCGTAAGCCTCAGCGTCCATAAGCTCCTTGAGCTCCTCCTCAAGGTTGCTCGGCTTGATCTTGGCTATCCAGTTCTCGTAGGGGTCTTCGTTAAGGGCCTCGGGGCTGTCCTCAAGGGCCTCGTTGACCTCCACGACCTCACCGCTGACCGGGGCGTAGACCTCGGAAACGGCCTTGACGCTCTCCAGCTCGCAGAGAACGTCGCCCTTGTTAACCTCAGTGCCGACCTCAGGAAGCTCGACGTAGGCAAGGTCGCCGAGCTCCTTCTGGGCGTAATCGCTTATACCGACGAGAACAGTACTGTCATCAAGAACCTGGACCCACTCGTGGTCCTTCGTGTAGTAAAGCCCCTCTTTGACCTTGTATTCGCCGACCTCAATCATGAACATCACCAGAACAGGTAGGGCTCCGGGGATTTAAACCTTTCCATAACGTTTCGACGGGAGCATTTGGGGCCGAGGTTCCGGGATAATGTTTCAGGTTTGCCTGAAAGCCCCGAAGGAACTTCACACTTTTGTGGAGTTCTGTCGACAAATGCAAAACCGTTATAACCCCCCACACCATAAATTACCATATGAGCCGCGTTCCCTTCTACCTGAAGGAAAGGCTTGAGGCCCTCCGGGAGAGGGTTCTCCGCGAGGAGTTCGAGGCCTCAAAGCTCCCCCCATGGGAGAGGGTAGTTCTCACGTGGGCAGTACTGATGACATTCTGGGTGGTCGTTTCCGGGAGCTTTAGCGCGAATAATCTTGCCCTGGGTGCGGTCGTTACGCTGATAATAGCCGCTTTCATGCGCGATCTCCTGACCGAGGACATAAGGCGGAGCGGCAACATAATCGAAAAGCTCATTTACTTCGCCTTCATCTACCTCCCGCAGTACCTCGTGATAATGGCCTTCCGCCTGCTGGAGAGCAACCTGAAGGTGGCGAAGAACGTGATTTTCATGGACATCAACCCCGGGATCGTCAAAATAAAGACCGACCTCCACTCGGACACCGGCGTGACTATACTTGCCAACTCAATAACCCTCACGCCCGGCACCCTCACGCTGGACGTCAAAAAGAAGCTCGATGGGACGTACCTCTACATCCACTGGATAGACCTGGAGACCCTCAACCGCGAGAAGGCCGGAGAAAAGATAAAGGGGGACATCGAGGAATGGCTCAAGAAAGTCTTCTGGTGAGCGCGTTCTACCTCCTCGTCTTCACGGCGATGCTGATAACCTATCGCGTGGTTAGGGGGCCAACCCTTCCCGACAGGGTGGTGGCTCTGAACGCGATAACCACAAAGGTGGTCGTCATAATAGCCGTGGTCTCAGTCATCAGAGGCGAATACTACCTTGTTGACCTCGCGATAGTCCTGTTGATGGTGAACGCCGTCGGAGGGCTGATTCTGGCCAAATACATGGAGAGGAGGGCGTTGTATGATTGAGATAATTCTTATGCTGTTTGGAGGGGCCGTCATGCTCTTCGGAGCCCTTGGGATACTCCGCTTCCCGGACGTTTACACCAGACTCCACGCGGCTACGAAGTGCGACACCGGTGGGGCAATGGGCATAATCCTCGCCCTGATTCTGATAATGGACGCCCCTGCGGTTGTAAGGGCCAAGTTTCTGGTGCTGGCCTTCCTGATAGCAATGATAAACCCCATGGTGAGCCATGCGATAGCCCGCGGGGCCTACAGGTATGGGGTGAAGCCGAAAGTAGTGGTGGACATGTATGCTTGGGACAATTCTTGACGTAGTCTTCATAGCAATGATAATACTGGCCATAGCCGTTGTTGAGGAAAAGAACCTGGTTAGTGCGGTCGTTAAATACTCACTCCTCAGCCTGCTGTTCGTGCTGGCCCTGTTCGAGCTCAACGCGCCGGACGTTGCTCTCTCGGCGATAGTGGTCGGCGCCATGGTGATAGGCGTCTTCCTCTTCACGATAGAGGAGGTGACGAGGTGAGGAAGGCCGCGGTGCTCCTAACCCTGGCCCTGGGAGCGTTCCTGCTCAGCCTGAGCTACTCCCCGGCCTACGGCGGGAGCTACGCCTATTACGTTGCCAACTGGGGCGAGATCGGGATACCCAACCTCGTCTCGGCAATCTTGGCCGGATGGAGGGCCTACGACAGCCTCGGCGAGGCGAGCCTCCTCTTCACCGCGGTCATAGGCTTCTACCTGCTCCTCGGGGGGAAGAAGAAGTGAAGATGAGCGTGGTTGTGAGGACCACCACCAAGATGACGAGCCCGTTCCTGGTTACCTACGCGGCCTACATCATGCTCCACGGCCATTTGAGCCCGGGGGGCGGCTTCCAGGGAGGTGTGATTCTCGCGGTCGCCGTGATACTCCTCATCACCTCCCATGGCTACAGAAAGGTCAGGAAAAAGTTCAAGTTCAACTGGGCGAGCCTGATCGAGAGCTCCGCCGGCGCCATGCTCGTCCTGCTGGGAATCGCTGGAATAGCCTTCGGGGCGTTTTACTCCAATTTCCTGCCGACGGAGGGCGGCATAATCCTCCCCTTCAACATCATCGTTGGTCTTGAGGTCGGGGCCGCCTTCACGTTCGTCTTCTACATACTGCTGAGGTGGGTGGAAAGTGATTAGTCCCCAACAGGCTGGAGTGCTCATAATGCTCATAGGGATATACGGTCTGATGGCCAAAAGGGAGCCAATAAAGTTAGTGCTCTCCATAAACGTGGTTTCCCTCGGCCTGGTTCTCTTCTTTATCGGCCTAGCGTACTCCCCCGAAAAGGACGTCCCGATAATGCCGACCGACCCGGTCGACCCGCTCCCGGCGACGCTGATGCTGACAACACTCGTCGTTGACGTTGCCATAACGTCGCTCGCCCTGGCCATAATACTCCGCATGAGGAGGGACGGCTCATGATTCCGCTGATGGTCGCATTTCCGCTCCTGTTCGCGTTCGTAATCGTCATCCTGGACACTCTGCGGGCGAAGAGAACTTTAATAAAGGCCGCATTCCTCCTTGGGGTGGTTCTCCCGGCGTGGGTCTTCCTAACGGAGAGAGGGAGGGAAATCGTGGGCGGCTGGAACAGGGCGGCCGGAATAGAGGTTGGAATCAGTGAAATCAACGCCCCCTTCATCGCGGGGGAGCTCATACTATTCACGGTCGTTGCCCTTTATTCCATCCCATACTTCGATTTCAGGAACAAGAAGACACCGAAGTCCCTGGCGCTCCTCCTGCTCCTCCACGCGGGCCTTATGGGGGCGTTCATAGCGGGAGACTTCTTCAACTTCTACATCTACATGGAGATTGCCTCGGTTTCGGCCTTTGCCCTGGTGGCCTTCTCGGACGAAAAGGGCTCCAAGAGGGCCGCGTTTAAGTACCTCATCCTCTCCCTGCTGGCCTCCTACCTGTTCGTCTTCGCCATAGGGATAATCTACATGGAGACAGGCTACCTCAACGTCGAGCTCGTGGCCGAAAACGCCCTGCCGAGCAGGGAACTCCAAGCCGCCCTGGGGATCGCCTTTGCGTCCCTCCTCCTGAAGGCTGGCGTCTTCCCCCTCCACGGCTGGCTTCCCGACGCCCACTCCATCGCTCCGACCCCAGTGAGCGCGGTTTTGAGCGGTGCGGTTGTCAAGGCCCCCGCATACGGGATGATACTCCTATTCTCGGCCCTGCCCCCCAGGGAGACATTCAGGGAGGCGGTGATGGGACTGGCGGTTGCCTCCGTGTTCTTCGGCATCGCGGGGGCCCTGCTCCAGAAGGACGCGAAGAGATTGCTCGCTTACCACACCGTCTCCCAGATGGGCTACGTGCTCCTTGGAACGGCGAGCATGAACTTCGTGGGGGCCGCTTACTACGCCATGGCCCATTCACTCTTCAAAGGAGGCCTCTTCCTGAGCGTTGGGAGCCTCGGAAAGAAGTCAAGGAAACTCGGCGAGTTCGGGTACAGAAACGCCCCACTCATGGCGTTCTCCGTGCTGATGCTCAGCCTCGCGATAGGGGGAGTCTCACCCTTCATAGGTTCTTACGCCAAGGGAATCATCTCCTCCGGCCTTGGGGGAACGTGGAAGTGGGCAGTAACGGCGGGCACGGTAGGAACGCTCGTTTCGTTTACCAAGCTGAACTACCACCTCTCAAAGGGAGAAACTGGAGACCTCGCGCCGATTGAGAAGCTCTCCGCACTGGTACTTGCTTTAGCAACCCTCTGTGCCGGCCTCTACCTCGGTGCGGAGCCCAAGCTGAGCGACGCCTCTTACATCTTCGCCGCGGTGCTGGTGTTCTTTGCACTAAAGTTTTCAGGAGTCCTCGAAAGGGAGGTGCGTGGCGAGGCGAAGGATGTTGGAAAGGACGTAAACGTCCTGGTGGCGGTCTTCGTAACGTTCATGCTGGGCGTATTGCTAATCCAGTGGCCGTAGGGTAACCTCCCTCACGACGTCCAGGGATTCAAGCTCTCCCCTTAGCTCCTCCAGGGTTCCACTCATTCCACTCACGTCTATGACGACAACTATCCCGGCCAGGCCTATACCCTCCAGCTCCTCGGCCTCGCTAAAGAGTATGTTGGCCCCCTGCCTGCCGAAGAGGCCGCTTATCTTTGCGAGGACTCCTGGCCTGTCCTCCACGACGAGTTCGACCTCTACCAGCTTCTTTCCAGGCAAAGCTACCCGCTCCAGGTGGAGCTCCTTCAGGTCGGTGTCTATCTCCAGAAGAAAGTAAGAGCCCCTGACGAGACCGACCTCATAGGCGTACTCGAGCGGAATTTCAACCTTTCCGTTCTCCCGTATTTTCACCATCTCATAATGCCTCATGGATGGGTTTTCGTTTTGGACAATAAAAGCCTGCCGCAAATATTATTAAGAAACGCACCCCAAAAGCCAACATGGAAATCATAGGGTACATCTTTGTAATCATAGCCTTCGCAAGGCTCCTGGCAGAGGTATTTGAGAGACTGGGATACCCAGGTTTTTTGGGCGAGATAACTGCGGGAATGATACTCAGCGCTATCTTAGTGGACATGCCCAGGGACCAGATGTTGCTCCTTGCCGAGCTTGGACTGTTCTTCCTGATGATATCCGCGGGGCTGGAGGTTACGCCGGAGGAGCTTCACTACGCGGGGAAGAAGACGGTGCCCCTCTACGTGGCCACTTATATTGTAATGTTCCTCGTCACCCTGCCATTCACAGACTGGACCGTTACGTCCGACACTATAATAGTGGCAGCCATACTGTCAATTGCCTCCGCACCGATAGTCTTGAGGCTCAAGCGCTTCTTTGGCCAGGATTTCCTCCACGTTGCCCTCTCATACGCGGTTATAAGCGAGGTAATGAGCCTTTTCATAGTCTATATGATGGTCAGAATCCACGAAGCCCCCGGGAACTACATTCCCGTCATGACGGACATATTAAAGGACGCCACCTTCATAGGCATCCTCCTGTACATCAATTATCTGATAGGAATAAAGCACAAGGTCATGATAGTGCGCTTCCTCCGCAGGCTCAAGAGCGATGAGGCGGTCTTCGGCCTTTTCATGGTGTTTTCGACGTCTTTAGCCTTCATCAGTGAGGAGATAGGGTTGCACTTCACCATAGGAGGTTTCATGGCTGGCCTGATCATGCACAGCGACCTCGTTGGTACCAAGCAGTACGACAGGCTTACCACCATAGTCAGCGGCGTTACGTACGGAATATTTGCCCCGATATTCTTTGCCTGGCGTGGGCTGAACTTCGAAACAGAGCTCTCATTATTGGTTATTGAGTTCTTCGTCATCGTTTACGCAGTCAGACTCCTGCTGTCCGCCGCGATGGTCAGGCACGAGAGCGTCGCTTCCTCGATAGTCCGGGGAGCGGGAATAGCGAGCTTCGGCGTACTAGGCCTCCTCGTTGGTGAGATAGGCTTCGTCTCCGGAGTCCTAAGTAAACACATGTACGCGATGGCCTCCCTCGCCAGTGTCATGGGTATATTCACCTCCGCCACATTGGGCAGGGTGGTGAACCACTACTCAATAAAACCGCAGGAAGTGGGTGAGTGATGCCTCAAATCTTATTCCTCAATTTTTCCAAGAGAACGATTTTTGACGTTC
>DRGF01000120.1 GCA_011050175.1 Thermococcus sp.
ATTTCAACGCGCCTGTCGTGTGCACACACGCCGACTTCCTCCAGAAACGATGGGACGTCCCTGCCATCGCAGTTGCCGTGAACAGCAACTATCGGTTTCCCCAGCGCCAGCAGGGGAGCCAGTATCTCGCGGGCCTTCTCGGCACTCTCGAAGTTTGTCAGGTCACCCGCTATGGCCAGGACGTCAAAGTCCATCCCGCGGAGAGCCTCCGCTAGCTTTCCAACTTTGCTCCTGTTCCCGTGGATGTCCGTGACGGCCACGAACCTCACGCTATCACCTCCAGCAGTCTCTGAGTCCTAGTGGAAAGCGCCACGTCCAACTCATCACAGCCGCAGGTAGGGCAGCACCTCGTCGTATACGTCGCTCCAGTCAACGACACCAACGCGCTTCTTCGTCCCGCTTTTGAGGAGTGTTAGTATCTCCTCCACGACCTCGTCGGGGGCCTTCCCGGTCGTGTCAATCTCCAGGACGTTCTCATTTTCCTCAAGGGCCTGGACAAGGATTACGTCGACCAGCTCCGCCTCAACGTTCTCAGCGAGCTTTTCCCTTGAATAGCCCCTCTCCTTAAGTCTCTCGGCAACGAGCTTTGGGTTGGCACGGAGAACCACCACGACGTCAGCGGGCACGAAGTGGCTGAGGTGACCGTCTATCACAACATTCCTCCCCTGAAACTCCCGCGACATGGCCTCAGCCAGCTCCTCAGTATCTATCTCAAGTTCCTCGCCGACCATTTCACCGATGCCCTTTTCCAGGGCGAACTCTTTAATGCCCACGTACCCGTAGCCAAGCTTCTCGCTCAGGAGTTTTGACACGGTGGTCTTTCCGACTCCAGGCGTCCCTGTTACCGCTATTATCATTTTCAACCCCCAAGCACAGGATAGGAGAGGGGGCTTATATCGTTGTCTTTCGTCGATTGCAGAACACAAATATGGCATTTATCGAAAATCTTATAAGGGTTGAGAGCGCCTAAAAGTTTAGGTGATACTTATGGAGAAGTTGAAATCCACCATACTTCAGAAGAGGCTTGAGGTTGTTAAGAAGAGGAAGGGACTCCTCGCCCTTGAGGAGGCCCGCCTCGTGAGGATGGCCCGCCAGAAGAAGGCCTCCGCCTACAAGCTCGCGAAAGTCAAGAAGGAAAAGGTCGCCACAGCCATTGAAGAGGCGAAGCTCATACGGGTTCTCAAGCAGAAGGGGTATTCTGCCGTCTGAGGTTTCTTCCAAAACTTTTAAACTCCCAACATTCTTGGCTTAGAAAAACCTGGAAAGAGAAAGGGAATCAGAAGACGTTGAGCTTGTCCTCGAGGATCATCTTCTGTATCTTCGTTATGTCAGCCAGCCAGGCGTCAGTTATCTCGTAGGCCGGCTTCTGGAGGGTCTCCAGGCTGTAGCCCT
Organism: Thermococcus sp.; assembly: GCA_011050175.1. GTDB lineage: Archaea > Methanobacteriota_B > Thermococci > Thermococcales > Thermococcaceae > Thermococcus. The sequence goes on from DRGF01000120.1 coordinate 1,393, forward strand.
TCTTCGGGATTATCTGGACGCTCGCGACGAGCGGCTCGTCGATGGGCTTGCCTATCTGGCTGAGTATCCTGACGTAGACCTCCTCAACTCCCTCGATCTGCTCGTCAATGTCGTTGGCTATGAGCATTGAGAGGAGGTTGTAGATCTTTCCGACGTGGCTGACCGGGTTCTTTCCAGCGGCGGCCTCCATACTCATGTGCCTGTTCGGGGTGATGAGGCCGTTTACACGGTTGCCCCTTCCAACGCTTCCGTCGTCACCGGCCTCGGCGGAGGTTCCGGTGACGGTTATGTAGTAGATTCCCTTCTCCGGGTCGTCGGCGGTGTTGACGTAGATGTTGACCTTCCTCTCGGTGTGGGCCTCGGCAACGCCCCTGGCGGCCTCGTAGATGGCCTCCTTGACGGCCATGTACTCGTCCGGGCCGTCCACTTCGCTGTCAACCATGGCGGCAGCGATGGTTATGTCAATCTCATCGCCCCTCCTGAGGCCCATGACCTTGATGTCCTCACCGACCGCCGGGTACTTCCTCTTGAACTCGTCGCTGTTGAGGAGCTTCTCGGTCTCGTAAACTATCCTCTCGGTCTCGCTGAGCGGGGCGTAGCCGACACCGAAGGAGGTGTCGTTGGCGAGCGGGATCGGGTTCTCCTTGGCCTTGTTGAAGACCCCAACGAGGTCAACGCTTCCCTGTCCTATGCGGGAGTCGATAACGACGTGGTTCTCAAGGTCGAGGTGCCTGACGGCCTTCCTGAGGTACTCGCGGGCGGCCTTTATTGCAACCTCGTGAACGGGGAAGATTTCCCTGTCAACTATCTCGACGGCCCTACCAGAGAGAAGGATGTAAATCGGCTTGATGACCTCACCACCGCCGAAGCGCGGGTAGGCCTTACCTCCAACGACCTCGACCTGGTCGGTGTTGTGGTGGAGGATTATCCCGTAGCGCTTTATGTACTCCCTGCTGAGGGCCCTGCTGACGGCCTCTGCTATACCGTCGGCAATGCTGTCCGGGTGGCCTATACCCTTCCTCTCAACGAGCTCAACCTTCTGCATCTCAACTGGAGTCCTTACGAGCTCCTCAACAACTATGTTCCTAACTTTCTCGGCCATGAGCGTCACCTCTTAAGGTTGGTATGGGCGGGTCTGTTCATCCGCTTATATAATTTTCGGCATGAATCCGGCGGGTGAATATTCCTGACAGTTATAAAATCCAAAACCCTTAAAATTTCCTCTGAAAATTACTTGCATGAGCATCCGACACGCCCGGTGGCCCGACCGTGGGAGCGCCCCGATGGGATGCCGTGAACACGAGGGACGATGCCGGGCGGACAGGGCTCACCCTCCGGACCGCCGGAGGATGCCGTCAGGCTGCCGATGATGGAGGGGGGATGGGTCGAGCCCACATTTTTAACCCCTTTTGTGGAAGTCCCTCTGGTGAGATCATGGAACTGAAGGAAATAATAGCCGAGATTAGAACGGTTCTCGATGAGAAAGATGCTCTCAGGGAAGAGGCACTGAGGCTGACGAGGGAGATAGTCCGGATGAGCGGGGACACGATAAAGGCCCTGCACAGGGGAGACGTCGGAGAGGCCGAGAAAAGGCTCAAGCTCGCCCGCGAGAAGGTCGAAGAGCTGAGGAAGAAGCTGGAAAATCACCCTGACCTCTATCACACCGGCTACGTCCAGAGTGCCCACCAGGAGTTCGCCGAGGCGAGCCTGTTCTTCGCGTACATAACCGGCGGAGACTACCCCTCACCAGAAGAGCTTTCCATCCCCCACGCCGACTACGCCCTCGGTATCGGGGACTTCATCGGCGAGCTCAGGAGACACTTCCTTCTGCTCCTCCTTGACGGAAATATCGAAGAGGCCGAGAAAACCTACCGCGTCATGGAAAAGACCTACGAGGAGCTTATGACGCTGGAGTATCCAAAGGGCCTCGTGAACATAAGGGGGAAGCAGGACCAGGCAAGGAACATCCTCGAAAGGACCCTTGAGGACCTTGTGAGGGCAAAGCTGAGCAAGAGCCTGGAAATAAAACTGGACCTCACGGCCGCGGCGCTGGAGAACCAGGAAAACCGGAATGTGTGACAATAAGTGAGACAATTACCTTCGGTGATTATGTGGCCGCCGAATTGCAGGAAAAACTTGAGAGGATTGCTGTGGTCCAGTTGAAGCTCGCTGGGAGGATCGTGGAGAAACCCGTTGATCCAAACAGTGTACAGACCGTTGCCGCAGTGGACGTATCGTACCGGGAAAATCTGACAAAGACGGCCCTGGTTATCTGCACCTTTCCAGACTGCAAATTGTTGAGATCAAAAACGGTCGTGACCGATGTCACGTTCCCGTACATCCCCACCTATTTCTTCCTGAGGGAAACGCGCCCGGTTCTCAGGGTGCTCCGCGGTGAGGAGTTCGATGTTCTCCTGGTAGAGGGGCACGGGAGGGCGCACCCGCGCGGCTACGGGCTGGCTTCCCACATAGGCCTGCTGGTCGGGCGGCCAACAATAGGCGTCGCCAAACGGCCACTAAGGGGTGCGCCGGAGGGCTCGTTCAGGCGGGTGGGAAAAGCTTATGTAAGCGTCGGCCACTTAATCGACTTGGAGTCGGCGGTGAAAATCGCAGAGCCGTTGCTTGAAGGGGGCTACCCCAAGCCGCTCAGGCTCGCTGACAGACTATCTAAGAGGGACGCCTATGAAAAGGATTAAACTGCTCATCCTTCTCGCAAAGAAAGGAGCGATAGGGGAAAAGGTCAAAGTGACACTGAGAGACCTCGGTGAGGAGCTAGGAATTTCCCCCCAGTCCGTCCTGAGGCTCCTCGAGGATATGGAGGCGGAGGGGTTCATAGAGAAGTCCGTCAAGGGAAAGAAAACCCACGTCGGGATAAGCCCCAAGGGGCTGACATTTCTGGAAGAACTCTGTGAGACCATATCAGGCGTCCTTTACAACGGTGTCATAATCGGAGAGGTCATCTCCGGATTGGGGGAGGGAGCATATTACGTAAAGCAGTACTCCCACTTGATCGAGGAATACCTTGGCTTTAAACCGTACCCCGGAACGCTGAACGTCCGTGTTCTCTTTCCAAGAACCGTGTTCGATGCCCTCTGCGGCGTCAGGCCGGTCGTCCTTCCAGGATTCGTAAAAGAGGGAAGAACATTCGGTGACGTCAAAGCATACAGGATCAAGATTGGGGACGTTGATGGCGCAATAGTCATCCCCTCCAGGACAATTCACCCGCCAAAGATAGCGGAAATAGTGGCCCCAGTCTGCCTCAGGGAGAAGCTGAACCTTCAGGACGGCTCAAGGATAACGATAAAGGTCGTGAAATCATAAACCATCTAAGTCTGTCCGCTGTTGGAATCATGGGGCCGCAGTGGCGCCTTCGCGGTAGTCGTAAGGTGGGCCGTTGAGATGGCCAGAAGCATCCCCTGAGGTAACGTTTAAATACGTCCATAAACAACCTACCCCGGTGATTAAAATGGTGATGCGCCTCTCAAAGCTCTACGGAAAGCAGATATACAACACCAAGGGCTACTACGTCGGCTACGTCGATGAGGTTCTAATCGAGATCGACAGGGGCCAGGGAAAGGTTCTTGCGCTTGGACTGCCCGGAGAAAAGGTTGGTATCCCCTACGATAGGGTTACGGCGATAGGCGACATAGTACTTGTAAAGGCAAAAGAAGAATGATCAGCTCTCTTTGACTTTTAACGCCTCTAAGAACTTTTCTGTTATTGCCTCTTCTGCCAGTTTCAGGAGTGAACCCTTGTCCTTGGCGAGCTTGAAGATTCCCAAGGGAATTCTGGCGCCGCCGGACTGGGAATGGCCACCACCGCTGCCGATGTCGCCGAAGGCCTCCCTCAGGACGGCTCCGATGTTCACCCTAACGTCGCGGGTTCTGGCGGAGATCTCTATTCTGTCGTCCACTATGCCGAAGACGAGGACGGTGGTTATTCCTTCGAGCCTCAGGAGAAAGTCCGCGGATTCGGCTATGGCGTCGCGGTTGGTGATGAATCCCACGTTGCTAATGACGATGTTTTTGTAGATGCGCCTGTTCATTATTGCCTTCGCCAGTATCTCGGCCGTCTCGGTGCTTATGTCAGGGTGCTCTATCTTGTCGAGGAGCTCGTAGTCCACCTTGCCGGCCAGGAACTCGATGGCCTTGAGGTCGATGTGGCTCAGCTTGGAGAACTTTTTGGTGTCCACATAGATGCCGTAGAAAAGGGCAGTGGCCATGAGCGGGGAGGGAGATATATTGAGCATCCTAAGGTACTCCGAGAGGATCGCGGCGGAGGAGTGAACCTCGGGACGTATGTCCAAGAAAGCGTCCTCCGGGATAAGCTCCTGGAGGTGCTGGAGTATCTGGTGGTGGTCGATTATAATCTTTATTCTGTTGTAGTCCTCCTTATCGAGTATCGTCAGGTTCCCATTTGGCTGACAGTCCACGAGAGCTATGAACGGGTAGCGCTTCAGCTCGTAGGAGCCCTTGGAGACCCTCCTGATATCGACACCAAGGAGGTTTACAAAGGCCCGATTCTCGTGGTGGGTTATCTCACCGCCGTAAACTATACGAGTCTTAAAGCCAATGGTCTGCGCTATGGCACTCAGGGCGCTCGCACTGGCTATTGCGTCGGGGTCGGGGTTGTCGTGCATGACGATGAGGAGGGTGTCACCCATGCTCTTGAGTTCCTTTAGCTTCTTGACCAGGAGGTTAGCGTTTTTCTGCTCGCCAATTCTCTCGACCGTTCTGATCAGGGTCTCCTTGAGGGCATCTCTGGGGGACACTGCATAGTCAACCTTAACCTCTGCCTCGTATTCTTCGTTTATCTGGGCGGCGAGGTCGTCCAGGCTAACCTCGTCGGGGAGAACAGTAACAATCGGGACGTCCTTGTTGTTGGTCCTTATCACGTAGATGGTTTTTCGGATTACCTCAACGTTCATTGTGGTTATTATAACGAGCTCGGCTTTGTCAACTCCCGCCTTCAGGAGGGTGGCGGTGTAGGAAAAGTCCCCGTTGATGACTTGGAATCCACTCTCCTCAAGAGCCTTGGCACGGAGTTCATCCTTCTCAATGATTGTGACTTCAAACTCTCCCTTGAGAGACTCGGCTACCGCACGGCCGATAGCCCCACCTCCAAGTACCAGCACCCGCATGTTCCCCACCTTTTTGCACAATAATGTTTAAATATAAACGTCAATACACTAAGACGGTGAATTCATCTCTGATTTCTTTGGTTGAAGATATATACAAGGATATATATAGCTAATGGTGATGGATATGCAGTTGCCAGACAAGAATCCATTCACGGAGAACGTGGTAGTAACCTCCCCAGGAGAGCTGAGGGAACTCATTCACCAGGCGCTTTCCCAGGGCAATGGGGCTTTTCTAAAGATATTCGCCAAGAGCGCGGAGGGTAAGCACTACATAACGGTCCTCATCGACAGGTCAAAGGTGCTCGCGGCGGAGTGTCTCGTGGTTGACACGAAGCAGAACCTCTCCGGGGAGGACGCTATTAGGGCGTTGAAATCATCTATCGGCAAACCGATGGTCGTTGACGTTTATGCCCTCGATGAAATCGAACTTAAACTATCCGTGGCGGATAACATCGACACCTATTCTCAGACCCCAAAAATCCCACTGGATGAACTCCTCAAAGTCCCCGGCGAGGAGCCCCAGGTAGAGCCTGCAGAGATGGAGAAACCCCCTGAAGAGAAAGCAGCGACAGATGTCGCCCAACCCACCGCTCCCGAGCCCCAGCCCCCCGAGGTGGAGGCAGAAAAACCCAAGCCCACCCCTGCCGCCGAAAAGAAGCCGGCGGTCGTGATTAATCTGACCGGCGGGAGCGTGCCCGAGAAGGCGTTCCAAGTCTACGCCGAGCACCTCCTCAAGGAGGCCGAGAGAATAAGGGGTCTCACTATAAACAGGATAGAGTTTGATGCCAGGGTGGGTGAGGGCGTTGCCTATCTCAACGTCCACATCTACGGTTCCTCCACTGGGGACACCAAGGACATAGGGGTGGCAGAGAAGAAGATGCTCCACGCAGTCAGCAAGCACGCACCAGTTATCTTCAGAGAGGCAGGGGTCAAACCAATAGTCAGGGACGTTGGCATAGTCATCGACGATCAGGAAATCAAGCCGCAGGAGATAAAGGACAGGGACAAGAAGAAGGCCGGCAACGTCACGAAGGATGGAAGAATTTCGCTGTCCGTTCTGGAGGACGTGTGGTCGTACTTCAGCGCCTACGCAAAGACCGTTGTGGCTGAGATCGAGAGCGCGGGGATAAAGGTCGAAAAGGCACACTTCGATATCAAAGGCAGGAGGGAGTTCGAGATAAACCTCTCCATGGCCGCCGAGACAGGAACCTCAAGGGATGAAGTCCGGAGGATAGTGAACGACGTTCTCACGAGGCACGCTAAGGAGCTCGGAAAAAGCCTGAATCGCTACATAACCGTCCACAACATTGACGTGGAGGTTATAGCCCCCGCGACCACACCCAATACAATTACTGGAGCCACTGCCGGCGTAACCTCTGACAGGGCCAGGGAGATAATCGCCAAGAAGAAACTCATCGAGAAGGAGGTCGAGCAGCTCCTTAAACAGGCTGGAGTGGACGAGCTCTCTGTCATCACCGAGGAAAAGAAGAAAGAAAGCCAAGAAAATCTGCTGAAGAGCCGCATAGGGCCTGCAATGGAGACTCTGAAGAACAGGATTCACGCAGAACTCAAGCTCGTTCCGCGTGTCACGTTCAAATGGCTCAAACTCAACCACGAAGTCGTGGGTTCAACCGTCCATATCGACATAGAGGCCAGCTTCCTGAAGGAAAACGTCGGGGGCCTTTTTGGCTCGTTCTCGGGGGTCCGCGATGAAAGGATAAAACAGGAAATAGCGGCGGCTGTTCAGAGGGTTATAAAGGATGTATCC
>DRGF01000172.1 GCA_011050175.1 Thermococcus sp.
GGAGTGAAGGACTTCAAAGGCCCTGCCGTCTATTTTTAGAACCGCGTCCACTGCTATCGAAGACACCCAGGCGACTGCCAGAACAAAGCCGAGCACACCGACTTCGCTCCCCGACTTCAAGGCCCCTATGAAAGAGGGTATTATAACAAAGACGGGCATCAGCAGGCCGGTGAGGAGGGACGTGTTCCGCGAGGCTATCCTGAAGTCCTTCAGCGCGAGCGCTACGGGAGGACTGTGGAGCGAGATCCTCGCTTTCCCGGCCTGTCTTTCGGTTGATGTCCCTTCGCTTATTCTGTTCCAGAGCCTCCTGACTGTCGAGATGTAGACTGCACCGACCACTAGCCCGTAGAGGGCCAGGAGGGCGAGCGAGAGGAGCGGCTTCTCAACGGTCACAGCCGAAAAGGGATAGGCAACGGAGTACCTCTCAAAAATGCCCCTGAGCACCTCGTAGTGGCTTGAGACGTAGCGCTGAAGGTAGTTGAGGCCGTAGAAGAGCGACATCACTGCGATTATCCCAACCGCCTTGAAGGCCGTCTTGAGACCTGCGAATCTTCCACCGGAGGCCTTTCCGAAGCGGTCGTAGATGAGCAGGCCTATTGTGTGGCCGATCAGGGTTCCGACCAGTCCCCACGCGAGGCCCAGTATTCCTGCGGTTGCTCCGAGCTTCATTGCAAGGCCCACCGCCGGTGCCAGGAGAAATAGCGCCGCGGGGAGCTCCGTTGCCAGCAGGAGGACGCTCAGGTACTTCCCGCCGACCCTGATGGGGAGCGAAATGAGGGGCTCAAAGAGGCCGAGGGAGACCGCGTACTGGGCGTTCACAGCCGTCCTGTAGAGGGCCATTATCAGGGGAACCAGGCAGTAGCTCGCGTAGATTACCGCAGAACCCGCTGGGTTTTCGACGGAGTAAACGCCCGGAAAGAGGATAAGGCCCAGCACTGTGAACAGGGCTGACTGAGTCAACAGGGCCCGTTTGAGGCTCCCACCCCGCTTGAATGCCTTCATGAACTTGTTCCAGTCGGCGGAAAACTGGGGGTTGGCCTTCAGCCTTTTGTAGGTCATCTCGCGGTAGAGGGTGGTTATGATTCTCCACTCCATCAGAAGGCCTCCCTCAGGGCGCCGATGAGGGAGCTGACCTCCTCCTGGCTCTCGGTCAGCTTGAGGAAGACGTCTTCAAGGCTCTCCTCGTGGGCGAAGCGTTTGAGCTCCTCTGGGGTTCCCTCGGCTATCAGCTCACCGTTGTATATTATGCCTATCCTGCCGCAGATGACTTCGGCGACGGCAAGGATGTGTGTCGAGAAGACGATGCTCTTTCCCTCTTTCTTGAAGTCGTTGAGGAGTTCCTTCATTATGCGCGCGCTCTTGGGGTCGAGACCGTTGATGGCCTCATCGAGCACCAGGACTTTCGGATCGTGGAGCAGGGAAGCTATTATTGAAACCTTCTGCTGGGTTCCAAAGCTTAAAGTCCCGATGAGCTCGCCGAGGTACTCCTCTATCCCAAAGGCCTTCACGAGCCTCTCGACGCGGTCTTCAAGTTCCTCCATGGGAACCCTCCGTATGCTTCCAACGAAGGAGAAGAACTCCATGGGCGTGAGGCTCTCGTAGAGGGCTGGCGTCTCGGGGATGTAGCCAACTATTTTCTTGACCTCAAGCGGGTTTTCGGCGACGTCAATTCCTTCGACGAGAACCCTTCCTTCGCTTGGGGGAGTTATCCCCGCCAGAATCCTCATTGTTGTACTCTTTCCGCTCCCGTTGGGCCCGAGGAGGCCGTAGATTTCACCGTTGCGGACAGTGAAGGAGACGCCCCTGACTGCAATCTTGCTGCCGAAGCGCTTAACAAGGTTATCAACTTCTATCACACTATCACCAAGGGTAAATTGGTGACCCCTTTATATTTTTTATCCTCATAAAAGCAGGGGGATAAATTAAGGGTGGGGCAACTGCTCATTCCTTCCCGTCCTTTTTCTCCAGGTGCGCCCTCCTGACCTCAAGCACCCCTGAGTAGTTGCACTCGTTCCACTTCTTTTCCACTTCATCGAAGACTACCCTTGCCCTGAAGAAGGGCGCATCTCTCACGAAGGTCTCGAACTCGCCGCCTTCCCCCGCCACGTGGACTTTATACTTCTCGTGGAGCTTCAACAACCCCTCCAGAGCCTTCTCGTCTATTCTTCTCCCGAGCCAGCTCCTGTCCAGGCCGTAAGCGGAGACGCCGACCATCACGATGTCGAAAATCCCAATCAGCTCGCGCATGTACTCAACGGGGTCGCGGTGCCACGCCGGGGCGAAGCTCTCGATGCCGAGCTCTTCCGCTACCCTGTCAACGCGCCTCTTCTGGTACTCGCTTTCCAGGGCCCCGGCGACGACGCCGTCAATCCTCAGGCCTTCCAGGACTGCCTTCATGTCCTCTACTTCCTTCTCCTTCTCTCCGCTCGTGAAGCCCTTGACGAGGGGAATCCCTATCGCCTTTGCCTGGAGCTCGGTGAGGTGGATGTTAGGCACGTGGTACATGTAGCTCTCGTCGCTCTCGCTGACCATCGAGACGAGGTATTTGACCTTGAAACCTTGCTTGAGCGCCCAGTAGAGGGCATAGTTCGAGTCCTTTCCCCCCGAGTACAGCACAGCAACCCGCATTTTCACCACCAAAAACTTTAAATTACCAGGGGTTAATTTAATTTCGGTTCTCTTGATAGGGCCACATTCAAGGGCCTTAAAAAGGTGGTGCCAATGACCCCAAAGACTGCAGTGATTCTCGCGGCCGGCCTTGGCACGAGGATGGGCGGAAAACCCAAGGGGCTGCTCAAGGTTGCCGGAAGGGAGATTCTGTACCGAACCATCTATCTTCTCCAGAAGAACGGCGTTGAGGGGTTTGTAATCGTCACGAACGAGAAGTACGCTGGGCTTTACAGGGAGTTCATAGAGAGACACGGCTTCAGCGCCGAGCTGGTGATAAACCCCGAGCCCGAGAAGGGCAACGGACACTCTCTTCACCTCGCCGGGGAGCACGTCTCGGGAAAGTTCATACTCGTTATGAGCGACCACGTCTACGGCGAGGAGTTCGTCGCGGAAGCAGTGAAAGGGGACGGCCTCATCGCCGACAGGAGGCCGAGATGGGCCGACGTGAGTGAGGCCACCAAAGCGAAAGTCAAGGACGGCAGGGTCGAGGACATAGGCAAGTCCCTCCGAGAATGGGACGCAGTGGATACGGGCTTCTTCGTCCTCAATGAGAGCATCTTTGAGGTGACCTCTGAGCTTGAACAGGAGCTGAACGGAGACTACGCCCTCAGCGAGGTCATGAAGAGGACAAGGCTCCCGGTGACTTTCGTGGACGGCCTCCCATGGACGGACGTTGATACTCCTTCTGACCTCAAAAGAGCTAGAAAGATGCTCATTAAGAGTGCCCCGAAGGGAACGGGCGACGGGTTCATCAGCAGGCACCTCAACAGGAAGGTCTCAACCGAGATAAGCTACCTCCTCGCGGAGAAGGTCACCCCGAACCAGATGACAGCAGTCACGTTTGCCGTCGGAATCCTCTCGGCAGTCCTGACATTAATCAGCCCCCCGCTGGCAGGAATCACCTACCAGCTCAGTTCGATCCTCGACGGTGTTGATGGGGAGCTGGCAAGGGCCCAGCTGAGGGCGAGCAGGCTTGGGGGATATATCGATTCCCTCCTCGACCGCTACGTTGACGGGGCTTTCCTCGCCTTGCTGGCATACTCGACCCTCACCGAGTCCCTCTGGTACCTTGTGGCGCTTATAGCGCTCCTCGGCTCGGTGATGGTGAGCTACTCGACGGAGAGGTTCAAGGGGGCCTTCTGCAGGGATGCGTACAAGGAAGTCACTGCCCTCAGGAAGCTCCCCGGCAAAAGGGACGAGAGAATCTTCCTGACGATGCTCTTTCTCCTGTACCCAGTGGAGACCTCAATTAAAGCGCTGTTCCTCTTGCTAGCCATAATCACGAACCTGCGAGTGGCGGTAACGGCGTATTTAATTTCCAGGAAAGTTTCGCATCCGAAAACTATTTAACTGTTATAAAATATCTTTAGAGCAATCGAGGAGGTGAAGGGAATGGTGAAGGTTGTTATACTCGGACAGGGCTACGTTGCCAGCATTTTTGCGAGCGGCCTTGAGAAGATAAAGGCCGGAAAGATGGAGCCGTACGGCGTCCCCCTTGCCGATGAGCTTCCGATTAAGATTAAGGATGTTGAAATCGTCGGTTCTTACGACGTCGATGCTTCCAAGGTCGGAAAAGACCTCTATGAGGTCGTCAAGTCCTACGACCCAGCGGCGCCGGAGAGCCTCAAGGGAATAACCGTCAGGAAGGGAATCCACCTGCGGAGCCTCAGGAACCTTCCGCTCGAAGCCACCGGCCTTGAGGACGAGATGACCCTCAAGGAGGCCGTTGAGCACCTCGTTAACGAGTGGAAGGAGCTCGGAGCCGAGGTCTTCATAAACGTCTGCACCACCGAGGCCTTCGTGCCCTTCGGAAGCAGGGAGGAGCTTGAGAAGGCCATCGCCGAGGATAACAGGGACAGGCTCACCGCGACCCAGGTCTACGCCTATGCCGTTGCTCAGTACGCCAAGGAGGTCGGCGGTGCCGCTTTCGTCAACGCCATCCCGACCCTCATCGCCAACGACCCGGCCTTCGTTGAGCTCGCTAAGGAGAGCAACATGGTCCTCTTCGGTGACGACGGTGCCACCGGTGCCACACCGCTTACCGCGGACGTGCTCAGCCACCTCGCCCAGAGGAACCGCTACGTCCTCGACATAGCCCAGTTCAACATCGGCGGAAACAACGACTTCCTTGCCCTCACCGACAATGAGAGGAACAGGAGCAAGGAGTTCACCAAGAGCTCGGTCGTTAAGGACCTGCTCGGCTACGACGCACCGCATTACATCAAGCCCACCGGCTTCCTTGAGCCGCTCGGCGACAAGAAGTTCATCGCCATGCACATCGAGTACATCAGCTTCAACGGCGCTCACGACGAGCTCGTCATCACCGGCAGGATAAACGACAGCCCGGCACTCGCAGGCCTGCTCGTTGACCTCGCGAGGCTTGGAAAGATAGCCCTCGAAAAGAAGGCCTTCGGAACCGTTTACGAGGTCAACGCCTTCTACATGAAGAACCCGGGACCGAAGGAGATGCACAACATACCGCGCATCATCGCCCACGAGAAGATGCGCATGTGGGCCGGACTCAAGCCGAGATGGCTCTGAACCTTTCTCCCTTTTTCCAATAAAGTTTTAATTTCCTGCCCCTACTTTTCTCGGAGGGAAGCAGATGGACTGGAAAAGGGGAGCCTATCCGGAGTTTACACTTGAGGATGCCGTTGCGGTTCTGTTCATGTTGAGAAATCCAACGGGCAGAAAAACCATCTCAGAGGTTCTTGATCTCGGCGAGGGGAGCGTTAGGACGCTTTTGAGAAAGCTTTCGACGCTGGGGGTTATAAGTTCCACTCAGCGCGGACACTCACTCAATGAAAAGGGTATTGAGCTTCTCGAAAGACTCTGTAAAAGCTTTTCCGAGGCCAAAATTGTTGGAGAGATTGATGGATATCCCGCCTACGCCCTGGTGGTCAGGAAGCCTCCCGAGTTCAAGAGCATTGAGCTCAGGGACGAGGCGATAAGGTTCTTCGCAAAGGGCGCGATGATACTGGTGGTGAGGAACGGGGAGCCCGTTTTCCCGGAGGACGGGAGACCGCTGAGCGAGACAATGCCTGAGCTTGTGGAAAGGGTCAAGGAAGCTTTCAGGCTGGAGGACGGCGAACTGGTTGTAATCACCTGGGCGGAGAAAGGGGCCGATGCCATGAAGAGCGCCTATCACGTTGCACTGGCCCTCAAGGGCGACGAACTGCCCGATGAGATCAAGTCCCTCGTGAGGTGAGGAAATGGACAGAAGTAAAGACAGCAGACTGATTCTTGCCCTGGACGTCTACGAACGTGAGAGGGCGCTCGAGATAGCCGAGTGCACGGCCGATTATCTTTGGGCCATCAAAGTAAACTGGCCGCTTATAATAGGCTCTGGATTGGATATCATCACCGAGCTCAAGCAGGTCACTGGGCTGCCGGTAATAGCGGACCTCAAGCTTGCCGACATCCCCAACACCAACAGGCTGATAGCGAGCAAGGTTTTCGAGGCCGGAGCGGACTACATCATAGCCCACGGCTTCGTGGGGAGGGACAGCGTTAAAGCCGTCATGGAGCTTGGGAAAACCATAATCGTCGTAGAGATGAGTCATCCGGGTGCGATGGAGTTCATCCAGCCGGCAACAGAGGGACTCATCGAGATGGCCAACGGGCTGGAACCATTTGGCATCATAGCCCCCGCCACAAGACCCGAACGCGTCGCTTATATCCGCTCGAAGCTTAAAGATGGAATCAAAGTCCTCACCCCCGGTGTCGGGGCGCAGGGGGGTAAAGCGAGGGAAGTTTTAAAGGCCGGAGCAGACTACATCATCGTGGGCCGTTCGATTTACGCGAGCGAGAACCCACGCGAAAGCGCCAGAACGCTCTACGAGGAGACGTTGGGGGTGTGATAATGGAGCTTAAGGTCAAGCATCCTCTCAGCAAGAAGGAGATTAAGGGGATAATCCGGGAGATGAGTGAGACTTTCGGAGGGGAGATAGCGGCGAAGATGCTGAACAAGAAGGACAGGGTGGATGTCGCTGAGTTTGATAAGACAACCGAGATACTCCTTGTCAACGGGAAGCCGTTCTTCATAAGGCGCAAGGGCCTGATCTTCCCGCTCGTCATAGCCCTCTACGAGCTGTCCAACGAGGAAGACCTCAGAAAATGGCCGAGAAGGGTAGTCGTCGATGCGGGCGCGGTTCCATTCATCCTCAAGGGCGCCGACGTCATGGCGGCCGGCATAGTTGACGCCGATGAGAACATCAAAGAGGGTGACTTCGTATTCGTGGTCGAGGAGGACTACGGAAGGCCCCTCGCCATAGGCATAGCGCTGATGGACGGCAAGACCATGAAAGAGAAACCCAAGGGCAAGGCAGTGAAAAACATTCACCACGCCAAGGACAAGATCTGGGAACTGACGGTGGGTTGAGATGGATGGGAAAACCGAAGGAAAGAAAAAAATTCGCGTTCTCGTCGGAGGGGTTTTTGACATTCTCCACGTCGGCCACATACACTTTTTGAGCAAGGCGAAGAGCCTTGGCGATGAACTGGTGGTTATAGTCGCCCACGACGAGACGGTTAGGATTCAGAAGCGTCGCGAGCCCGTGAACCCGGCGGAGGACAGGGCGGAACTTCTGAGGGCACTGAAGATGGTGGACGAAGTCTATATCGGCTCCCCTGCAGGCATAGACTACGAGCTGGTGCGTCGGATAGACCCGGACATCGTTGCGATAGGCCCTGACCAGGACTTTAACTGCGAGCGCCTCAGAGACGCACTGAGAAACCACGGAATAGATGCAGAAGTTATACGTATCCCGTACCTTTACAGGAGCGACAGGGCTAAGACGAGCAAGATAATCCAGAGGATAGTGGAGACATACTGCGAGTGATTTCAGCCCGTTATTCCAGAGGCTGACTTGAGCATATTATTCCATGCAGCCACTCTATGTCCGTTCCCGGGAGTTGGGATGCTATTTGAGCAGCCTTATTCAATATTTTAACGGCTGAATTCACCCTCTGGATTAACGTTAAAGTTTGAACCTGCTTATGTAATCCCGCAGGAACTCCGGATCTTCTCGCTTCACGGCACTCAGGAGCTCATCAAACTTCTTTTCACCGAGCGCCATTTTAAGGTAGTAGTAAAGGTTCACTGCGTCCTCCACGATGGCGCTCTGCCTCCTGCCCTCTTCACCATAGAGCTCAATAAGCTTCCTGTTCATGTCGAGGCTTATGTAGAGGGTCTTCTGCTTCTTTTCCTTTTTCAGGTCTTTTGATATCAACTTGGCCTTCTCCTCCGGCTTCTTTGGCCTGGAGGGCTTGGTGAGTTCATTAATGGAACCATCAAAAAGTCTCGGCATTTTATCCTTCGACAATCTCGACCACCTCTCTGGCGAGCTTTAGAATGGCCTTCGCAGCCCGTCCGTCACCCTCAAACTCAAATATGCTCATCCCCTGGCTCTGCGCTTTCTCAAGTGCTATCGCCTTGGGGATGGTCGTCAGAATTGGGGCGTCCGGGTAGGCCTTTTTGAGTTCGTTGAGGCGCATCTTCGGAACCTTGGTCTGGCGGGTGAACTTGTTGGGAACCAGGCCAAGGAGCTTAAGGTTCTCGTTGGTCTCCTGGCGTATCATGCGCATCAGATTGAACTGATGCGCATGATACGCC
>DRGF01000011.1 GCA_011050175.1 Thermococcus sp.
ATAACCGGGGCCAGTGGCGCGATTTATGGGCTCAGGCTCATCGATGTGCTCAGGGAAAAAGGACACGAGGTCATCACCGTTGCCTCGAAGACGGGCTTAGCGGTGCTCCGACACGAGACTGGAATTGATTTCAAGCCTGACTACATGGACGATGACCTCTTCGCCCCGATAGCGTCCGGCTCACATCCCTTCGACGCCGTGGTGGTAGCGCCGTGCTCAATGAAGACCCTTTCGGCCATAGCGAACGGCTACGCCGACAACTTGGTCGTACGGGCCGCGGACGTAGCGCTGAAGGAGAGAAGAAAGCTCATCCTGCTCGTCAGGGAGACGCCGCTGAACCTGATACATCTGCAGAATATGGTGCGCGTTACCCAGGCCGGTGCGGTTGTCATGCCAGCATCTCCAGGATTTTATACAAAGCCCAAAACATTGGACGATATGATAAACTTTATAATTGGGAAAATCTTAGACCTCCTTGGGATTGAGAACGAGATATATCCCCGGTGGAGGAGTTGACATGGTCCAGCTTGACGACCTCGACAGGGCAATTCTCCGCATCCTGAAGGAAGATGCGAGGCTTACCATCTCGGAGATAGCCGAGAGACTGAACAGGCCGGAGTCCACGGTCCACTTCAGGATTAAAAAGCTGCAGGAGCGAAACATCATTGATAAGTACACCATACTCGTTGGCAAAGAGCTCCAGCCGAAGAGCCTCGCTGTAGTTTACATCCAGGCTGAGACGCCCATAATCGAGGATTTCCTTGAGAGGTACATCCTGCATATAACGAAGATGCTCTCGCTCCTCCCCAATGTTCTGGCCGTTGCCAGGAGCGGCAAGGACGGTGTCGTTGCCCTCGTAGGTGAGGAGAGCCCTGAGAAGCTCAATCGCTTTGTGGACGAGAATATAAAAACTCTCCCAAGCCTCAAACAGGTCGAAGTGTTCCCTCTGGACGAGTTCGTGAAGGGCGAAGAAATCATCGGGCTCCTGGCGGGGGTTTAAATGGAGGTAGAGGTTAAGTTCCGCGTCGCCTTTGAGGACATCAAGAGGGCAATTGAATCGCTCGGGGCACTCTTCGTAGGAGAGGAGGTCCAGGAAGACCTTTATTTTTCTCTACCCCTCCCCGAGCTTCTCAGGATAAGAAAAATAGCCAACCTTAACCGCTCTTTCCTCACGTACAAGCTCATAACAGACCCTGGGAAGAACGAGGAGTTCGACGAGATAGAGGTTGAGGTCTCGGATTTCGAGAAGACACGGGAGATTCTAAAACGTCTCGGCTTCAAGGAGGACGTGTGGGTCAAGAAAAGGCGTCTGGTTTACAAGCTCGATGACGTGACGTTTGAGCTGAGCGAAGTTGAGGGACTTGGGGCCTTCCTCGACATCGAGGTTCTTAGCGATGACGTCGAGGCTGCAAAGCGGAAGATATGGGAAGTCGCGGGGAAACTCGGCCTGACGGAAAAGGACGTGGAGCCGAGGCTGTACCAGGAACTCCTAAAAGAGAAGAAAGGGCGTTAACGCGCCGTTGCCACAATCTTTATTATGTCGTTGAACTGCAGCTCGTAGTCTTCTCCAACGCGCCTTTTTGTCCTGGCGTTGACCGCGTAGAGGAAGGTCTTTCCGAGATCCGTGTGCACCTTGTAGGCCAGGTCTCTCGGCGTTGATCCCTTCGGGAGCAGGTGAACGTGGGGCAGGACGTTTCCAAACTGGTCCGTGAGCTTGTTCTCGTCCTCCACGGGGTAAACCGGGATCAGCTTGAGCAGTTCAAAGGCCGCCCTGTTTATAACCTCCTGGACACCGGTGGAGCCGAAGCGGTCGAGGACCTTCTCCTTTATGAGCATCAGCACCTTCTCCTGCTTGCCGCTCATCGGTTTGAGGATTTTGAAGTCGCTTGAACCGGGCACGTAGTCGATGAACCCCGCCTTAGCGGCCTTTCTGAGCGTGAGCTCCGCCGCCGCGCTCGTCGGAATGACTATGTAGCTCCTCTTCTTCCCTTCCTCGATGAGCCTCTCTATCTGCTCGTCGCTCGCCGCGTCGGCCTTGTTGGCGGCTATGATGATCGGTTTGTTTATCTTCCTCAGCTCGCGGACGAATGCCAGAAGGTCCTCGTCGCTCCACTTCGTCGGGTCGTTGTCCAGACCGAGCTTGTGGATGGCCTCGAATGCGTCCTCCTCGCTCACCCCGATTCCAGTAAGCTGGTCTGCTATTGCCTGGGCGAGCTTGAGGTGCTGGAGCTTTATCCTCTTCGCGAACTTCTCCCAGTTCTTGTGGAGGATGCCGTATATCCAGTAGTCTATCTCCCTCTCAAGGAACTCGATGTCCTCAACGGGGTCGTGGTGGTCGGTCGGCTGGCCCTCGGCGTCGGTCTTTCCTGTTGCATCAACGATGTGTATCAGGGCGGACGCCATCCTCAGGTCGTCGAGGAACTTGTTGCCCAGTCCGCGCCCCTCGTGGGCCCCTGGGACGAGACCCGCGACGTCTATCATCTTTATCGGTATCAGCGCCTTTCCATCCTTGTATTCATAGTTCTGGGGGTTTGGCTGGCAGCCGAGCTCCCTGCAGGGATGGTCAGCTACCGCGTAGGTGACTCCAACGTTCGCGTCTATCGTGGTGAACGGATAATTGGCGATGTCAACATCAACGAGCGTAGCGGCCGAGAAGAAGGTCGATTTCCCAACGTTTGGCTTGCCAACAACACCTATCTCCATACTTATCACCATCCCAACTTTGCGGGAGGGTTTTAAGGGGTTTCGGCCGAAAACTTGCATCAGAAGAAAAGAGCGGATTTAAATCTCCTCAAGGGCGAGGACGAGCCTGACGGCCTTCTCGGCTATCACGTCGAGCGGGTCGATCAGGGGGACGCTCAGGTCGTTCGGCTTGAGCGCGACGCTTACCTCGGTGCAACCCGCTATGATCCCATCGACCCTGCGTTCGAGCCTCCTGGCGACCTCAAGGAGGAGCTCCCTCCCCAGCTCCAGGTTTCCGGCCTTGACCCCCTCATAGATGGCCTTCATGACGAGTTGCTGGTCCTTTTCACCGGGCACTGCTATCTGAATCCCCCTGCCGAGGAGCGCGCGGTGGTAGACGAGTCCTTTTATCGTTCCGTCCGTTGCCAAAAGGCCGGCCTTCCTGAGCCCCATCTTCTCTATCTCCCTCGCGGTCTCCTCGACCATGCTGACGAGTGGAATGCTCACCGCTTTCTGGATGGTCTCCGCGAAGAAGTGTGCGGTGTTGCAGGGCATTATGATGAAATCCGCCCCCCAGCTCTCGAGCTTCCGCGCGCTCTCTATAAGCTCCGGCCTCGGGTCTTCCCCGTTTCCGAGAATAAACGCAGTCCTGTCGGGGATTTTGGGGTTGTTGTATATGATTATCCTCGGATGGTCCTGATCCCTCTTCGCCGGCGTCTTCTCGACTATCCTCCTGAAGAGCTCCGCCGTCGCGAGGGGGCCCATCCCGCCAAGGATGCCAATGGTTCTCTCGGCCATCCAGTCTCAGTCCTCCAGCCAGACGGAGTCGTCGCCGTGGTAGTTCAGCTTCACCACGAAGAGCCTGAATGGTTCGTCACGCTCGTTGACAACCCAGTGGACGGTTTTGGGCTTGACGAGGAATATGTCGCCTGGCTTCGCGAGGTATTCAGTCTCTCCGATTCCGAGCTTCGCCTCACCGCTCATTATGTAGAACAGCTCGTACTGCCTCTCGTGATAGTGCTTCTTAACAGTCTGCCCAGGTTTGACCTCGACTATCTGGGCGTACGAGCCTTCCGGCAGTTCGCCCTCGAAGAGCGGGAGCTTCCGATAGGTGCCCCTGTCTATGAGGTTCTTGATTTCGGCCTTCATGGGAGAAGATTCAATATGAGAAATAAAAAGGTTACCGGGCCGTCTGCCTGAGCTGGAGGACATTCAGGAAGGCGACAAAGAGACCTGGAAGGACTATTACCCAGGGGCTGACGTCCCAGCCGAGGGATATCATGGTTAGCCCGGTGAGGATATACACCGCAGACGCTATCAAACCCGCCTCTGGGGTTTCCATTCGTCCTCTGAGGTAAAGATAGAGCAGCACGGGGATGCCGAGAGTTAAGAGTGCAGAGACCCAGGGATTCATCTCGGAGCCTCCTCACGGGGCGGTGTCCCACAATTGCACTACGAATCCGGTTGAGCCTCTCGGATCAGGCCTTTTATTATCCTCTGTCCCTCTATCGTTGTCTCATGGAAAGGGCGAGAGTCAGCACGATGTCAATGGTGAGGAGTGCGGCCAGGACAACCAGCGCGGTGGTAGGTCTTCCGTACGCGTACACGACTAAGGCGGTCAGTAGGTAGCCAGTCAGCCGCTTGAGGAATGAAGCTGGTGATGCCGAATAGTTTCTGCGGTATGCATCTATTATGGACCCCCTGGGATCCATGGTTCGCATTCGTGACCCTCCTCCCCACAACATACCGTGTTACAACAAAGACCTGCACATGCTAGCCAGCATGGAACTGACGATGGCCACGGTATCCACCCGCACATAAGAGCACATCCTGCAGATGCACATGCTGCCATGCAAGTATTGCTTGAGCAGGGTTCGCAACAGTAGAAGGTGCAGGTTTCAAGAGGATCGCAGGATCTCCCGTCCCCACATTCTTGAAGGCACGAGTCCAGAGTCTTAAAATCTCCATTTATCATAAGCCCTGTGAGTTTTGTACTATGATTTTCGATACTAACAAACTCGCCTACAATTTTCACCCCTTGAACAGGTTTTGAGAACTCATACAGGGCTATCACGTGTTTACCGTCCTTCAGCGGGATTCCCATGGCGAGCATGGTTATCTTTTCGCCGTTGTATTCAACCGTGTGCTTGACGATCTTGACGTGAGAGTAGTCAACGTCCCAGGGTTTTGCCAGCTTCAAGAAGTCTCTGCTCGTTGCCAGCTTGAAGAACACGTGCGCCTTTGACCAGTTTTCAGGCGTTTTTGCCGTAGGCTTCACGGCCTTAAACGGGTTGACACAGCCCTTGACCTCGGGATACTTGGGGTAACTGACCACGTAGGCTCCGTACGCTCCAACCAACAGCAGGACCACAAACATGGCCAGCAGTGCACGCCTCCGCATCGACCCCCCCCAACGGGTTCTTGCATTAAGGTTTATTCACTTATCGTATATAACATTTTCGCTCGAAAGAAATTCAAACAGGCATGATTAGATTTGATTTACCCTATACTGCAATAATCTCTGTGATAATCCTTTCGACCCCTATCGAAAGGCTCAAAAGACTTTTATAGTCGGCCCCCTCACAATGAACTAGACAAACTTCAACGGTGATGAACATGGAGGTACTTGAAAGGGCCCTTAAGTGGGCTGAGGAAAACCTTAAGGCTGAGTACATAGAGCTCCGCTACGAGAACCTGAGAAAAACGACGCTCGGCCTCAAGGACGGCGTTTTTACCAGCTTTACCGGGAAACTGAACCGGGGCGTTGCGATAAGGGTTCTCGCGGACGGTGCATGGGGATTTGCCTCGACCAGCGACCTCTCGAACCTTGAGAAGAAGATAGAAGAGGCATACAAGCTCGCCAAAGCTGCAGCGCAGACGAAGAAGGAGAAAATCCAGCTCGCGGAGATAGACCCTGTTGAAGACTTCGTGAAGAGCAAGATGAAGGTCAAGCCGAGGGAAGTTGACATCGAGGAGAAGGTCGCTCACCTCAGGGAGCTTGAGAAGCTTCTGAAGGAGGACGAGGCCGTCAAGAGCGTCCAGGTGCGCTACGAGGACGGTAGCGGCGAAAAGATACTCCTCACCAACGAGGGGACGCGCATAGAGTGGGACTACAACTACCTTTACCAGGGCGCCTACGTCACCGGAAAGGCCGACGGAAAGCTGGCCATGGCGAGGGACAGCATTGGAGCTGTTGACTACGGCTGGGAGCTCATGACAGAGATAGAGCCCAACGAGAAGGTCGTTGAGAGGCTTCTTAGAAAAATGCACAGCCAGCTGAAGGGCGTTGCCCCGAAGCGCGGTGAGTGGCCGATCGTTGCCGGCCCGATAGTCGTCGGAATCATCGCCCACGAGGCGCTCGGCCACCTCGCTGAGGCTGATTTGACGATAAACTCGCCCTTCAAAGACCTCATCGGCAAGCAGATAGCTCCGGAGTACGTCACTATGAGCGAGCGCTACGTTGAAGGCGGCTTTGGAAACGACAAGTACGACGATGAGGGCGTCCCGGTCAAGGACATCCACATCATCGAGAACGGTACCCTCAAGGAGATAATGCTCAACCGTGAGTACGCCCACAAGTGGGGCATGGAGCCGAACGGCCACGCGAGGGCCGAGAGCTACCGCTACCCGCCGATCATCAGGATGAGGAACACGGTCTTCGAGCCGGGCGACCACTCCTTCGAGGAGCTCATCGAGGACATCAAGTTCGGCTACTACGTCGTCGACTTCCGCGGCGGCCAGGCCCAGCTCAACAGCGCCTTCCAGGTCGGCATCCAGGAGGGCTACGTCATCAGGAACGGTGAAATTGCCGAGCCGATAAGGGACACCTCGATTACCGGCGTCGCCATCGAGGCCCTGAAGAAGATTTCAGCGGTTGGCAAGGACTTCGGCCTTGAGGTCGGCTTCTGCGGAAAGGGACAGACGGCCTTCGTGAGCTCCGGTGGGCCGCACATGCGCTTTGACGGAGGAATCATCATCGGGTGAGGTGATGGAGATGGAGAACCTCATACGCCACGCTGAGAAGCTCTTCGATGAAGTTGAGATCGCCGTTTACCGGTCGAGGGACGTTAGCGCAAGCGTCGAGCTCAACGAGATTTCGATGGCCTCAACGAGGAGCGGGGCAGTGACAATAGTCAGGGGAATAAAGGACAAGCGCCTCGGCCTTGCCATGGTGGACAGCGACGAGGAAAGCCGTGTCAAGGAGGCGATTGAGCAGGCGGCAAAGATGGCGAAGCTGAACAGCAGGGACGAGAAGTGGGTCTCCCTGCCGGAGCCCGGAAAATACAGGGAGAAGCCAAAGCCAAACTACGAGCTCAAGGAGGCCTCTCCAGACGGGCTCGTCGAGATGCTCGTCAAAGCGATAAAGCTCGCCCGCGAGAAGGACAAGAACGCCATCGTTGCCGGCGGAGAGGGCGGCGTCAGCTGGGAGGAGAGGCACATAGTCAACTCCCACGGGATAGACGTCTTCCAGGAAGGGGGTGCGGCGTTCTTCTTCCTTGAGCTTGTCGGCAGGAAGGAAGGCGTTGTGACGCCGGGAATCTTCGACTTCGACGCGAAGCGCAGCCTTGACCTTGACGTTGAAGGTGTCGTGGAGAGGGCCGTACAGAAGGTCGGCTGGGCCTACAACGTGAAGGCCAGCAAAAACGAGGAAGTGCCGGTAATCTTCGGCCCCTGGGCGATTGCCGGGCTCTTCAGCTACGCGCTCTTTCCGGCCTTCAGCGGGGAGAGGCTCGTCAAGGAGACGACTCCGCTCGCCGGAAAGGTCGGCGAGAAGGTAGCGAGCGACGTCATCACGATGTACGACGACCCGTTCCACGAGCTCTCGCTTGAGCCCGTCATAGCCGATGGCGAGGGCGTTCCGACGAGGAAGAACGTCCTCATCGAGGACGGAACCTTCGAGGGCTTCGTCTGGGACAACTACTGGGCAAAGGTCTACGGTACGGAGAGCACCGGAAACGGCAAGCGCGACCTGAGGAGCGGCGGAATCAACATCGGCTTCCACAGCATGGTCATCGAGAACGGAAAGCGCTCGCTGGAGGACGTAATCTCGGAAATCGAGCGCGGTTACCTCGTGGACGGTGTGCAGGGCGCGCACTCAAGCAACCCGGACAACGGAAACTTCGCAGTCACGGCGAACCCGGCCTTCCTCATTGAGGACGGAGAAGTGGTTGGTTCGAGCGTCTTCCTCATCGCCGGCAACGTCTACGAGCTCCTCAGACAGGCCAGCGAAGTGACGAAGGAGCAGACCGTAATGCCCTCCGGCACCACGATCATAACGCCGTTCATCAAGTTCGAAAACGTGAAGATAGCGGGGAAGTGAATCCGACTTTCTGTCTCTTCTTTTCCTAACTTTTAGGGTGTTTTATCAAGAAAACACTCGCTTTTAAGCCCATGTTCTCCCCACAAAACATCGCTTCAAGACTTAAAGACCCCGAAGTCTATCGCGATGTTGAACTGCCTCGGCGCGTAGGGGCGGACTTTCCTCCGGTCAAGGAACTCGACCTCAAAGCCGAGCTCCCTCGCTACGGCCTTAATCTTCGCCTCGTGCTCCGAGA